>CADAIF010000176.1 GCA_902787905.1 uncultured Lachnospiraceae bacterium | reverse complement strand
TGATCGATCAGGATAAGTGTGTATCCTGTGGTCTGTGTGTCAAGACCTGTCCGAAGCACCTCATCGATATCGTGCCTTACGGCCATCTGACCCACGTCCTCTGCAGCAATACTGATAAGGGCGCTGACGCCATGAAGGTCTGTGCAGTGGCATGTATCGGCTGTATGAAGTGCCAGAAGACATGTGAGCATGACGCGATCCATGTCAAGAACTTTGTTGCATCTATTGATTATGATAAGTGTGTCGATTGCGGCGAGTGTGCAGCTGTCTGCCCGAAGAGCGCAATCAGCAAAGGCGCTGTTGTGCCTAAGGCAGTTAACGAATAATCAGTCAGATCCTGCGCCCCGTCTTTTGACGGGGCGCTTTTTACTTTATATCAAACGGAGGTTATGATGTGCAGGAAAGTAGTGATCGGTATGTCCGGCGGCGTAGATTCCTCGGTGGCCGCCTGGCTGCTGAAAGAACAGGGCTATGAGGTTTACGGCGTCACCATGCGGATCTGGCAGGAGGAGGGCAGGCATCACGCGGATACTGCGGCTGAAGATGCTGCCAAAGTAGCGGAAAAGCTGGGGATCTCCCACAGGGAGGTGGACTTTTCTGAGATCTTCCGCCGGAAGGTGGTGGACTATTTTACCGCTGAATACCGTCAGGGCAGAACGCCGAATCCCTGCGTGGTCTGCAATCATTTCGTTAAATGGCAGGCCCTTCTGGATTACGCGAAAAGCCTGGGGGCCGATCTGGTGGCGACCGGTCATTACGCCAGGGTGGAGCAGCTGCCTGACGGCAGATACACCATCAGACAGGCGGCTTCCGTCAGAAAGGACCAGACCTACGCTCTGTGTTTTCTGACCCAGGACCAGCTGGCCCATACCCTTATGCCTCTGGGAGAGTACGATAAGGGTCAGATCCGGGAGATCGCTGCCCGCCTGGAGCTTCCGGTGGCAGAAAAGCCCGACAGCCAGGATATCTGCTTTATCCCGGACGGGGATCATCTGGCCTTTATGGAGCGCTACAGCGGGGAGAAGGCAGTTCCCGGGGATTTCGTGACAGCGGACGGACAGGTCCTTGGCCGCCATCAGGGCATTTGTGCCTATACCATCGGTCAGCGTAAGGGCCTGGGCCTGGCCATGGGTCATCCGGTCTTTGTGACAGCGCTGGATCCGCAGGCCAACAGGGTCGTGATCGGAGAAAATGAAGACCTTTTCAGCAGACAGGTGGTCGCGGACCATGTCAGCCTGATGGGCCTTTCAGACGGTTCCCTTCCCGGAAGGTATTCGGCCAAGATCCGTTATCATCATCAGGCGTCACCCTGCTGTGCTTATATCGGGGAAGACGGGAGAATGTATGTGACATTTGACGAAGCCCAGCGGGCCATCACGCCGGGACAGGCGGTCGTTCTGTATAGGGATCAATGCATCATGGCGGCGGGCCTTATCAGGAATCCTGAAGCGGTATAAAGTTTGTAAATAGGCTTGCATTCATACTGCGAATTAGGTACAATAATAGGGTAGCGTATGTTAATGAATGACTTAAAAATACTATTTTAGGAGGAGTCAATTATGGCAGTAAAAGTAGCTATTAATGGTTTTGGTCGTATCGGTCGTCTCGCTTTCAGGCAGATGTTCGAGGCAGAAGGTTATGATGTTGTTGCAATCAACGATCTGACTGAGCCGAAAATGCTTGCACATCTTCTGAAATACGATTCTTCACAGGGCAGATATGCCGGCCATACTGTCACAGTTGGTGAGGATAACGCTTCCATCGTTGTTGATGGCGAATCCATTACTATTTATAAAGAGGCAGACGCTTCCAAGCTTCCGTGGGGCGAGCTGGGTGTTGATGTTGTTCTGGAGTGCACAGGTTTCTACACCTCCAAGGCTAAATCCGAGGCTCATATCAAAGCCGGTGCCAAGAAGGTTGTTATTTCCGCTCCCGCAGGCAATGATCTTCCGACCGTTGTTTTCAGCGTTAACGAGAACACTCTGACAAAGGACGACACCATCATTTCCGCAGCTTCCTGCACAACCAACTGCCTTGCACCCATGGCTAAGGCTCTGAATGATTACGCTCCGATCCAGAGCGGTATCATGAGCACCATCCATGCTTACACCGGTGACCAGATGATCCTTGACGGCCCGCACAGAAAGGGTGACCTGAGAAGAGCAAGAGCCGGCGCTGTGAATATCGTTCCGAACTCCACAGGTGCTGCTAAGGCTATCGGCCTTGTTATTCCGGAGCTCAACGGCAAGCTGATCGGTTCCGCACAGCGTGTTCCGACCCCGACCGGTTCCACCACCATCCTGATCGCTGTTGTTAAGGGTTCTGATGTTACAGTTGACGGTATCAATGCCGCTATGAAGGCTGCAGCAAGCGATTCCTTCGGTTACAACACTGACGAGATCGTTTCCTCTGATATCGTTGGCATGACCTACGGTTCTCTGTTCGACGCAACTCAGACCATGGTCAGCAAGATCAGCGACGACCTCTATCAGGTACAGGTTGTTTCCTGGTACGACAACGAGAATTCCTATACCAGCCAGATGGTCAGAACCATCAAGTACTTCGCTGAGCTGGCATAAGCTGAACTGAATATTCTTTAGATCCTGACGGGTCCGGTCGAAGAGGACCGGACCCCTTTTCATGTGAAAACCAGGCAGATTTCATATGTGAAATCTGCAAATAGGAGGCTGCTATGTTAAATAAAGTTTCTGTTGATGATATCAATGTTAAGGGCCAGAGAGTTCTGGTCAGGTGTGATTTCAATGTGCCGCTGCAGGATGGCAGGATCACTGATGAGAACAGACTCGTTGCTTCTCTGCCGACCATCAAAAAGCTGATCGCTGACGGCGGCAAGGTCATTCTTTGCTCTCATCTGGGCAAACCCAAGGGTGAGCCGAAGCCGGAGCTTTCTCTTGCACCGGTGGCCGTACGTCTTTCCGAGCTTCTGGGCCAGGAAGTCAAGTTTGCGGCGGATCCGGAAGTTGTCGGTCCCAACGCCAGGGCAGCCGTAGCTGCTATGAAGGACGGCGACGTGATCCTGCTTGAGAACACCCGTTACAGAGCAGAAGAGACCAAGAACGGGGATGCCTTCAGTAAAGAGCTGGGCAGCCTGTGTGATGTTTTTGTAAATGACGCATTCGGTACCGCACATCGTGCACACTGCTCCAATGTCGGTGTGACAAAGTTTGTCAAGATCGCAGCTGTCGGTTACCTGATGCAGAAGGAGATCGATTTCCTGGGCAATGCTGTCAATAATCCTGAGAGACCCTTCGTCGCTATTCTCGGCGGTTCCAAGGTTTCCAGTAAGATCTCTGTCATCAATAACCTGCTTGACAAGGTTGATACCCTGATCATCGGCGGCGGTATGGCTTACACCTTCATGAAGGCTCAGGGCGGCACCATCGGCGGTTCCCTGGTCGAGGATGATTACCTGGACTACGCCAATGACATGATCAAGAAGGCTGCTGACAAGGGCGTTAAAATGCTTCTGCCGGTGGATACCGTTGTTGCGGATGCATTTGATAATGATGCCAACAGAAAGACCGTTGAAGCCGGCAAGATCGAGGACGGCTGGCAGGGTCTTGATATCGGTGAGAAGACTCAGGAGATCTTCGCAGCCGCTGTTAAGGATGCTAAGACTGTTGTCTGGAACGGACCGATGGGTGTATTCGAAATGCCCAATTTTGCTGCAGGTACCATCG
>CADAIF010000175.1 GCA_902787905.1 uncultured Lachnospiraceae bacterium | reverse complement strand
GTGCCGAAGCATTTCGATATGACACTGACACGTGCCAAATTTGATGAGCTGACCCATGACCTGGTCGAGAGAACCGTGACACCGGTCAAGAACGCGCTGAATGACGCAGGTCTGACCATGAACGATATCACCAAGGTCCTTCTGGTCGGCGGTTCCACCAGAATCCCGGCTGTCCAGGATAAGGTTAAAATGCTGACCGGCAAGGAGCCCAGCAAGAACCTGAACCCGGATGAGTGTGTGGCACTGGGTGCCTGCATCCAGGGCGGCAAGCTGGCCGGCGACTCAGGCGCAGGGGATATCCTTCTTCTGGATGTCACTCCGCTGACTCTGTCCATCGAGACTATGGGCGGTGTTGCGACACATCTGATCGAGAGAAATACCACCATCCCGACCAGAAAGAGCCAGATCTTCACAACTGCTGCCGACAATCAGACAGCTGTTGATATCAATGTTGTACAGGGCGAGCGTCAGTTCGTCAGAGATAATAAGAGCCTGGGTCACTTCAGACTGGACGGTATCGCTCCGGCAAGAAGAGGCACACCGCAGATCGAGGTGACATTTGATATCGATGCCAACGGTATCGTCAATGTTTCCGCTAAGGATCTTGGCACAGGCAGAGAGCAGCACATCACCATCACAGCCGGTTCCAACCTGTCCGACGCTGAGATCGACAAGGCTGTCAAGGAGGCCGCTGCTTACGAGGCTCAGGATAAGAAGCGTAAGGAAGGCATCGATGCCAGAAATGACGCGGACTCCATGGTCTTCCAGATCGAGAATGCCCTTAAGGAAGTGGGCGACAAGGTCAGCGCTGACGACAAGTCCAAAGTCCAGGCTGAGATCGACAGCCTCAAGGCAGTACTTGACAGAACAGCCAATATGGAGAACATCTCCGACGCCGACATCGATGAGCTGAAGGCCGGCAAGGAGCGTCTGATGAATGCGGCTCAGCCGGTATTCTCCAGAATGTATGAGTCCCAGAACCCTAATATGGGCGGCGGCGCAGGTCCGCAGGGCGGTTACCAGGCCAACAACGGCGGCAGCCAGGGCGCTGACGATGTTGTCGATGGTGATTATACAGAAGTATAAGGCGGCGGATGTGACCAATGGCAGATAAAAGAGACTATTATGAGGTCCTCGGCGTCACGAGAGACGCCAGTGAGGCGGACCTGAAGAAGGCTTACCGAAAGCTGGCCAAGAAATATCATCCGGATATCAATCCCGGGGATAAGGAAGCTGAGGCAAAGTTCAAGGAAGCGTCCGAGGCCTACGCAGTGCTCAGTGATGCCGAGAAAAGGAAGCAGTACGACCAGTTCGGCCATGCGGCCTTTGAGCAGGGCGGTGCAGGCGGCTACGGCGGATTTGATTTCGGCGGCGACATGGGAGATATCTTCGGAGATCTTTTCGGAGATATCTTCGGCGGCGGCCGCCGGAGCAGACAGCCATACAACGGCCCCATGCAGGGCGCCAATGTCAGGATCAATATGCGTATTGATTTCATGGAGGCTGTCTTCGGCGTTGAAAAGAATATTGAGATCGGTTATAAAGAGATCTGTGAAGACTGTCACGGGTCCGGCGCGAAACCCGGCACCCAGCCGCAGACCTGCGGCAGGTGTCAGGGCACCGGCCAGGTGACCTTCACCCAGCAGTCCATCTTCGGCATGGTCAGAAATGTCCAGCCATGTCCGGACTGTCAGGGCACCGGTCAGGTGATCAGGGAAAAATGTCCCAAGTGTTCAGGCCAGGGCTTTAAGAAGATCAGGAAACCTTTGAAGGTGACCATCCCGCCGGGCGTGGATACTGGCATCAGCGTCAGGGTCGCCGGCTTCGGCGAACCGGGCAGGAACGGCGGTCCCAGAGGCGACCTTTTGGTTGCTCTGCAGGTGGGCAGCCATCCCATCTTCCATCGTCAGGATTACGATATCTATTCGACAGTGCCCATCTCCTTTGTGGATGCGGCTCTGGGCGCGGATATCAAGATCAAGACAGTGGACGGTGAAGTGACCCAGACCATCCGTCCGGGGACCCAGACGGATACCCAGATCAGGCTGAGAGGCAAGGGCGTTCCCTCCAGAAGGAACAGGAATGTCCGCGGCGATCACTATGTGACCCTGATCGTCCAGGTGCCGACCAAGCTGAACGCGGATCAGAAGGAAGCCTTAAAGCGTTTCGATGACGCTATGAAGGGCAAGCCCCTTTCTCAGGAACCTGAGAAAAAGAAAAAGGGCTTTATGGACAAGCTGAAAGAAACTTTTGAAGATCTTGAAGATTAATGCCTACATAAGACTGTCACGGGATAGGTCTGTATTCCGGGGACGGTCTTATGTCGTTTACACTTACCTGCATAAGGCGCGGGAATGAAGAGGAGTTTGCGATATGAAATGGAACAGATACCGGATGAAGACCACCACTGCAGCCGTGGATATGATCAGCTATACCCTTGGGGAAATGGGGATCGAAGGCATCGAGATCGAGGATAAGATTCCGCTGACAGAGGCTGAAAAGAAGGAAATGTTTATAGATATCCTGCCTGACCTGGGTGAGGACGACGGTGTGGCCTATGTGTCCTTTTACATTGAACCGGAGCGGGACCATCCGGAGCTTCTGGCGGATATCATGGCTGCCGTCCAGCAGCTGTCTGACTTTGTGGATGTGGGCGAGCTGACAGTGGAACAGACCCAGACAGCGGATGTGGACTGGATGAATAACTGGAAAAAGTTCTGGAAGCCCTTTAAGGCGGACGACCATATCTGGATCAAGCCCACCTGGGAAACCCTGGATGAGGCAGAGGAGGGCGATCTGATCGTGGAGCTGGATCCCGGCACCGCCTTTGGTACAGGCATGCATCATACGACTCGTCTGTGCATTCATCAGATGCGTAAATATCTGAAGGAAGGGCAGGCCCTCTTTGATGTGGGCTGCGGCAGCGGCATTCTTTCCATCATCGGTCTGATGCTGGGCGCCGGTCAGGTGATGGCCACGGATGTGGATCCCCATGCGGTGGACGCGGCCCTGGAGAATGTCAGGTCTAATCACCTGGAGGCTTCCGACTGCTGCATCAAAACCGGGGATATCATCACGGATGCCGGCTTCAGGAAGGCCTGCGGTCTTGAAAAATATGACCTGGTGCTGGCCAATATCCTGGCCGATATCATTATTCCTCTGTCGGCTGTGATCGGTGAAAACATGAAGCCCGGCGCTCTGTTTGTCTCCTCAGGCATCATCAACACCAAGGAGAATGATGTGGAAGCAGCCCTGAAAGCCGCCGGTTTTGAGATCGTGGAAGTGACCCATTCGGGAGACTGGACCGCCTTTACGGCCCGGAAACCGCTTGCCTGAAGTGACAGGCATGTGATATAACTGATTGAGGACTATGTCCGAAAACCATTTTTGTCAGCAGGGAGGCAGCTTATGCCGCGTTTTTTCGTGAGTCCGGACCGGATCGGCAGCGCGCAGATCACGGTGGAGGGACCGGATGTCAATCATATGATCAATGTCCTCAGGATGGCTGAGGGGGATGAACTGACCGTCAGTGACGGGCAGGGGATGGACTATTTCTGCAGGATCAGCCGGAAGGAGAAGGATACCATTCTTCTGGATATCGTGGACCGGTGGCGGTCCTTTTCCGAGCTGCCTGTCAGACTGGTGCTTTTTCAGGGACTGCCCAAGGCAGATAAAATGGATCTGATCGTTCAGAAGGCCGTGGAGCTCGGCG
>CADAIF010000174.1:3722-6979 GCA_902787905.1 uncultured Lachnospiraceae bacterium | reverse complement strand
GACCGGCAATGGAGTCAATGCTCACATGACCGTAGACCGCCTTTTTGGCAAGGGCCACATAGATGTTGCCGGGACCGACGATCTTGTCTACCTTGGGAACGGAGTCTGTGCCGAAGGCTAAGGCCGCGATGGCCTGGGCGCCGCCCACCTTGTAGATCTCGTCCGCGCCTGCCTCATGGGCAGCCACCAGGGTGCCGGGATTGACACGTCCGTCCTTGCCGGGCGGCGTGACCATGACGATCCTGCCGACGCCTGCCACCTTGGCCGGAATGACATTCATCAGAACCGAGGAGGGATAGGCAGCCTTGCCGCCGGGCACATAAACGCCGGCGCTGGCCAGAGGCGTGACCTTCTGACCCAGGATGGTGCCGTCCTCGGTGCTGTCAAACCAGCTGTACTGCTTCTGCTTTTCATGATAGACGCGGATATTGGTGATCGCCTTTCTGATCACATCCGTAAGCTCAGGATCCACCTGGTCATAGGCGGCCCGGATCTCTTCATCCGTGACCTTGATATTCTCCGCAGTCAGGTCCGCACCGTCGAACTGCTTTGTCATTTCAAAGAGGGCTTCATCCCCCCTGACCCTGACATCATCGATGATGGCCTGAACCTTCTCGGTATAACTGACATAATTGTTGGGGCTCCGCTTTAACAGATCCTCCAGAAGACCGGAAACGGCCTCCTTTGTCACCTTGGTGATCTTCATGATTTATCTTCTCCTTTAAACATCAGTGATCACGCTGCGCAGACCCCGCAGCAGCTTCATGATCCTGTCATATTCCATTCGCATACTGACCGGATTGACGACCACTCTGGCAGACAGGGGACAGACTACCTCCAGGACCTTCAGGCCGTTTTCCTTCAGGGTGGTTCCGGTCTCTACAATATCGACGATCACTTCGGACAGGCCGACGATCGGCGCCAGCTCCACAGACCCGTGAAGCTTGATGATCTCAACGGTCTGGTGTTTGGTATTGTAAAAATAATCCTTGGCAATATTGGGGTACTTGGAAGCGACCCGGATCAGCTCGTGGTGCTTTAAGTACTCTTCCGCTTCCGCCGGTCCGCAGACACACATATTGCATTTTCCGAAGCCCAGATCCAAAACCTCATAGAGCTTGCGTCCCTCCTCCAGGAGGGTATCCTTGCCGACAATGCCGATGTCCGCGGCGCCGTAATCCACGTAGGTGGGGACGTCCGAGGCTTTGGCCAGGAACATCCGAAGTCCCAGCTCCTCATTGACAAAGATGAGCTTACGGGTGTCGGGATCGTTCATCTCTTCCATATGGATGCCGATCTGTTCGAAAAGCTTTAATGATTTATTCGCCAGCCGGCCCTTGGCCAGGGCGATGGTCAGATCCTTCATGGCGTCACCTCCTCACTGACGGAGCCGTCCGCCGGATCGATCCTGTGCAGGACTGATGATTCGACAAGCCGAAGGATACAGTCCATATGAAAGCGTTTGCAGTAGTCCATGTAATCATCCAGACACTTGTCGGGATCCTCACAGAACATACTCACCTGCCGCCCCTCGGCCCGCAGCTTTCCTGCCAGCTGTACGGCCTCCCTTGTCAGGTTGGACCTGTACAGGATCATGGTGGTCATGTCGCCGTCCGGCAGATCGATCTTCTGCCTTGAAAGGGCCAGCATCAGTTCATCCACAACGATGACAAAGCCCACACTGGCAGCTTCCTTGCCGAACTGCCCCAGCAGATGATCATAGCGGCCGCCCTTGACAATGGCGTCGCCGGTGCCGTAGGTGTAGCCCCGCATGATGATGCCGGTATAATAATCGTAGCTGGAAAGCATACCCAGGTCAATGGTGATATATCTGGCGAAGCCGTAGGCCTCGATCTTCTGATAAAGGGCAGACAGATCGTCCAGAATATTGATGGCCGTCTCATCATTCGTCAGGGCCCTTGCCTCCTCCAGGACCGAAACGCCGCCGAACATCTGCGGCAGCTTTGAGAGCAGCTCTGCCGTGCCTTCCGGCAGATCCAGAGATCCGGCAAAGGTTTCCACGGCAAAATAGTTTTTATCACTGATCAGCTGACGAAGAGAGGCCATATCCTCATCACTCAGCTGTGCCGCTTCGATCAGGGCCTTGAAAAAACCGGCATGGCCGATACTGAGCTGGAATTCCTTAAGACCCGAGGAAAGAAGCATCTGGATGGCCAGTGCAATAAGCTCCGCGTCGCCGTCAATGGAGCTGTCGCCGATCAGCTCCGCGCCGATCTGGGTCGTTTCCTTCATGTTTCCCTGAAGACTGGAGGTGTTGGCGAAGGTATTGCCGCAGTAGGCGAATTTCAGCGGGATGGACTCATCCATGAAATATTTGGCGGCGGCCCTGGCGATGGACGGGGTAATATCCGGCCTCAGTACCAGTGTGCTGCCGTCCCGGTCAATGAATTTGTACATATTTCTGGAAGGCAGGGTGCCCCGCTCCCGGTTGAAGATATCAAAAAATTCAAAGGTAGGCGTTTCTATATCCTGATAACCGTACAGATGAAGCATGCGGGTCAGCTTTCCGGACAGGATGACCTTGCGCCTGCATTCCTCATTGTAAATGTCCCTGACGCCTTCAGGCGTATGCAGTAAAACGTTCATAGGAATCTCCTTATAAGGGGGAAATCATTAACGGTCACTTTAGTGTGCTAACATGGTAGCAAGTAAAATTACGGCCTTTATTATAATATGTCTTTTTGCCTGTGTCAAGGGATGTACATATTAATGTTCATGGTCTGGCCAGCAGATCCTTCTGCAGCATCTCAAGATAATGAAGCAGATAGCCATTGCAGCTGATCTCGTAGGCCGGGTCCAGTTCATCGATGGTGAAATGTTTGCTCCTGCCCGCCTTGGCCCGGTTCCAGAACTCAACCAGCCGGACATAGGGCAGGTAAAAAAAGCGGTTTTCGGTGGAAAAATAGATGAGCAGGAAGGCTACGCCGCCCTGGTCCTCAAAATCCTGCATGAAGACCACCTGGTGTTCATGAATGTTCTGGATGGGAAAAGACTTTGTCTTGCATTCCTTGGCGTCAAAGCAGACAGGGACGCCCTGAACAGCGCCGATATAGTCTACGGTAGACCGCTGTTCAAAGTAGGCCAGAGTGATCTGCCTGGTCTCCTGGTCCATGCGGACCGGTGTGATGGGGGTCGGCACCTTCTGGATCAGTGCCAGATGCTTTTCCCTGTATTTTTCATTGGTCCGGTTGACGATCTCTTCAAGCAGAGAGCCGCGAAGACCTCTTGAATTCCAT
>CADAIF010000174.1:0-3716 GCA_902787905.1 uncultured Lachnospiraceae bacterium | reverse complement strand
TTTTGGATCATATTGTTCGCCATATCAGATCTCCTCTCCTGCCTGAAAGTCCTTCAGGTCCGGAATCTTCATGCCAAGACCCTGCAGGACATCGGTCAGATCCCGGGGTGGTTTCGAATAGATAACGCAGCCTTCGTAATCATGGGAGGGATCGATGCGGCCGGAAAGGACCAGCAGAGACGCGTGAAGAAACTGCCTGCGCAGGCGGAAATTCTGTCTGAAAAAGGCATTGGTTTCCGGATCCCCGTATTTCATGTCTCCGGCCACCGGATGACCGATACTGGCCAGATGCGCCCTGATCTGATGGGTCCGGCCGGTGATCAGATGCACCTTCAGCAGTGTATAGCCATGGCCATGGGCCAGTGGCGTAAAGGCGGTCTCTATCCGGTCAGATCCGTGGGCAGGCTCATCTTTGATGGTCACCTGGTTGGTTTTTTCATCTTTCCTAAGCCATCCGGAGATACTGACCGCTTCAGAGATTGTCCCCCTGACCAGGGTCAGATAGTATTTCTTAAAGCGTCGGTTTTTGAAGCCGTCAGAAAGAAATCGCAGACCGTCCTGGGTCCTGCCGGCCGTGATGATACCGCTGGTATTGCGATCCAGACGGTTACAGACAGAGGGCTTCAGGGTTCTTAAGGACTCGTCAGTCACCTCGCCCCGGGACCTCAGTTCACCGATCAGGATCTCATTCATGGAGATATCCTCGGCCTCTGCCTTCTGGGACAGGATACCCGCCGGTTTGTCCAGGATCATCAGATGGCTGTCTTCATAAAGGATTCTGGCTCCCGGCAGATGGGTCTTCGGCACTTTTGGCGCAGGACCTGAGAATTTCGCTATGGTCTCATCCGCCAGCCATAAGGTGACGGTATCTCCCACAGCCAGTTTTTCACTGCCGTCCGCTTTATGATCATTCAGGACGATGTTTTTCTTCCGGAGCATCTTGTAGAGGAAGCTTTTGGGCGCCTCCTTAAGAAGCCTGGCCAGGTATTTATCGAGCCTTTGACCGCTTTCTCCCGGTCCGATGATCCTTTTTTGCATGGGTTTGCTCCTTTTTTGCCTGATAAGGACGAATCAGACATTTTTTATCAAAACCGATCAGATCCTCGCGGCCGCAGCTCAGTAGGGCCTTTCTGACCAGTGCGTAGTTTTTAGGATCCCTGTACTGGATCAGGGCACGCTGCATGGCCTTTTCCTCAGGGCTTTTCGGCACATAGACCGGCCGCATGGTCCTGGGGTCCAGTCCTGTATAGTACATGCAGGTGGACAGGGTGGAAGGGGTCGGATAAAAGTCCTGTACCTGCTCGGGCATATAGCCCAGGTCACGGACATATTCCGCCAGCTTCACGGCGTCCTCCAGATGAGACCCCGGATGGGAAGACATCAGATAAGGCACCAGGAACTGTTTGAGCTTCAGCTGCCGGTTGGTCTGTTCATATTTCCGTCTGAATTTTTCATAGACAGCGTTTTCAGGCTTTCCGAGACAGGCCAGAACTCTGTCACTGATATGCTCCGGCGCTACCTTAAGCTGACCGCTGACATGGTATTTGCAAAGCTCTCTGATGAAGGTCTGGTCCTTGTCCGCCAACAGATAATCAAAGCGGATCCCTGACCGGATAAAGACCTTTTTGACGCCTGGAAGCTGTCTGACAGATCTGAGAAGGCGGATATAGTCCTTGTGGTCGGCTGTCAGATTCGGACAGGGCTTTGGAAACAGACACTGCCTGTTCGGGCAGGCGCCTTTGGTCAGCTGTTTTTTGCAGGCCGGCTGACGGAAATTGGCCGTCGGACCGCCCACATCATGAATATAACCCTTAAAATCCGGGTCCTTTGTCAAAAGCTCGGCCTCCTTCAGGATGGACGCGTGACTCCTGGCCTGGATGATCCGGCCCTGATGAAAGGTCAGGGCACAGAAACTGCAGCCGCCAAAGCAGCCCCGGCAGCTGACCAGACTGAACTTTACCTCAGCCAGGGCAGGGATCCCGCCGGCTGCGTCGTAGGACGGATGCCAGGTCCGCATATAGGGCAGGTCGTATACCGCGTCCATCTCCGCCTCTGTGAGGGGATAGGCCGGCGGATTCTGGACCACAAACATCTTCGCCCCGTACTGCTCTATCAGCTTCTTCCCTGAAAAAGGATCCGTATTCAGATACTGTGTATAAAAGCTCTCGGCATAGGCCCGTTTATCGGCCCGGATCTTTTCAAAGGGCGGCAAAGTGACGGCCCCTTTAAGATCTTCCTCATCCAGCCGGTGGGTCCTGTAGACACTTCCCCTGACATGGCGGATCTCTGATACGGGCACGCCCGTATCCAGAAGCCTGGCCGCCTCCAGCACCTGCTTCTCTCCCATGCCGTACAGGAGAAGGTCGGCGGAGGATTCGATCAGAACAGACCGGCGGACCTTGTCCGACCAGTAGTCATAATGGCCCAGACGCCTGAGACTGGCCTCGATCCCGCCGATGATGACAGGCACATCGGGATAGACCCGGCGGATCATATTGCCGTAAACGATGGTGGCGTAATCCGGTCTTTTGCCGTAGACACCACCCGGTGTGTAGGCATCCTGATGCCGCCTTTTTCTGGCCGATGTATAATGATTGACCATGGAATCCATGTTGCCGGCACAGACCAGAAAGCCCAGACGAGGCCTGCCGAAGACAGCAACAGACAAATCCTTCTTCCAGTCGGGCTGGGCTATGATGGCCACCTTGAAGCCTTCCTTTTCCAGAAGCCGGCTGATAATGGCCGGCCCGAAGGAGGGATGGTCGACATAGGCATCTCCGATCACATAGACAAAATCAGGCTGTGTCCAGCCACGTTTTGTCATCTCACCGACACTCATCGGCAAAAAATCATGTTTCACCTTAGGACCTCAACCTGATCATTAAAAATGTCTTCATAAGACTGTATATAGTAATTGGCCAGCGCCCGTTTTTCATCATTCTGATAGGCGGAGAAGCTGTCTTCCACGCCGCAGGTCCGCATACCTGCCGACAGGCCTGCCGTCAGTCCGGCCGGAATATCCTCAAAGACCAGACACCTGGCCGGATCCACACCCAGCCGGTCGGCGGCGGTCAGATAAATATAGGGATCCGGTTTTCCTTTTAAGACGTCCTCACCGGTCAGGATCACCTGGAAATAATCATAAAAACCGCGGGCCTTCAGGACCGTTTCAGCCAGCATACGGGTGTTGCTGGTGCCGACGGCCATGGGGATATGCTGCTTAGCCAGATGGGCCAGCCATTTGTCGGCTCCGGGCTTGATCTGCACATGGTAGCGGTACTCGTGGTAGGCCAGTTCATTCCAGTCCGAGAGCATCTTCTCCCGACTTTCATGGATACCCAGAACATCATAGAAATAAGTGGCTGCCTGGGCGATGCTCAGACCCGACAGCTCATGCTGGAGATTGTCAGGCATGGGGATCTTGTACCTGTCCAGATAGATCCGGTCCACCTCTTTCCAGACCCCCATGGAGTCCACCAGGGTACCGTCTATATCGAAAATGACGGCGTCAATACCGTCAAGCATCAGTTCTTTATGATTCATGCCCTTGTCCTTCCAATGCTTTGATTTCTTCCTCTGTCAGAGGGCGCCACTCGCCGGGCGCCAGTTTTTCATCCAGAATAAGGGGGCCCATGGACAGTCGTTTTAAAGAAATGACCTTCTTGTCCACGGCCTCAAACATACGCTTGACCTGATGAAAACGGCCCTCTGTCAGG
>CADAIF010000173.1 GCA_902787905.1 uncultured Lachnospiraceae bacterium | reverse complement strand
ATCTCCATCTCCTCTGTGGGCTCAAAATCCGACAGCTTCAGGCTGTCTGCCAGGCCGGGCATGGCATAACCGATGATAATGGTCTGCTCATCCATCTCCACGGCCCTTCCGTTTTCCACGTGAATGTCTGAGAAATGCTCCTCAGGCAGAAACATGGTGGTCACTGCCGCGTAAGGCGCCGCCGCGCTGACCTTGCGGCCCTTCACGGTCACCTCATGGTTCTCTTTATTTTCATAGTCAAAACGGATCTTCAGATCGCCGTCCCTGCCGGCCAGGTCCTCCGGGCTGATCTGCGCTCCGTCCAGATAATAGCTGATCGTCACGTTGACGGGCAGGGCCTGTTCGCCGGTACCCTCATACCTGATGTCCTCGCCGTGATTCTCCCAGATGATCCGGCCGCCGGCCTCCTGGGTAAAGGACTCATCTCCGGTAGTGTTTTTGATGCCCGTGAGGGTGGAAATATCTTCGATCGGCTGATCACCGCCGGGATTTTTCAGGGTCACCTCAGATGTGATCTTCGTCACCTTGCCCCGGGCGTCAGCCTTGGCCGTCACGGTCTCCGTCTTATCCTTTTTTTCATCGCCGCTTTCGGCAGGTGTCTTTGCTTCTTTCTGATCATCGGCCTGAGTCTCTTCTGTTTCGGCACAGGTCTCCTCCGCCGCCTGATCCCCGGAGGCCGCGGCAGCTCTTGCGCCCGGCAGCCAGGAGGAGGCGGCCGCCAGGGCCAGCGCCAGGGCCGCAGTCCCCAGCTTCCATTTAAAATTATGTCTGAATTTCATCTTACTTATCTCCTATTCCACGTTCTTCAGGACCATATCCATAGGTACCTTTACGATTCTGCGATATTCCAGGAAGGCCACCACCACATAGGCGGCCAGGCCCATCAGAAACATCCTGACAAACACGATATTCCGCAGCTTCAGCGGGAACCAGCCCGTCATGGATTCCCTGACCAGGATCCTGAAGATCTGCTTCAGAGCCAGGAAAACCGGCATCTGCGTGCCCAGTAGACACAGCACCACCACCAGCGAGGTGGGCAGAAGGTAGAGCCTTGCGATCTCCCGGTTATTGTAGCCCAGGATCTTACTCATGGAGATGGACTGGGCATTCTTTTCAATAATGATCTTGGACAGCAGGTAGATCAGGACGAAGAAGAGGAGGATGGCAAAGCCGTCCACCATATACATCATGGAGCCCATGGAGACCTGCAGCTGCCTGGAAACCTTGGACAGGTCTTCAATATCGATCACCGAACCGATGTATTTCTCGTCGATATCCGTGATCGGCGTGTCGGAAAAATAACCGCAGAAGAAATCTTCTTCATAATCAAACACACGGTTCAGATATGTCCTGGACATATAGACGGCAATGGTGGTCTCAAAATCATAGATCCCGGTCACCTTAAAATCATAGGTGTCCTCACTGTACCGCTCCTTCAGGGTCACCGTATCACCGATGGCGATACTGTACTTGTCCGCATAGGCAGATGTGATATAAACATCCTCATCTGACAGGGTCATGGGCAGATAGCGGCTGTCCGGTTCGATGCCGTAGAGGGTCACATCTTCGGGCCTGCTGCGTTCGTAACAGGTCTTCAGGCTGTTTGCGCTGAACTTTTCGGCATCCTCGTTTTCGGTCTCAACGCCCCGGGCAAACTGCAGCATGGACAGCATGCTCTTCAGCTTGTGTTCATCGTCAGACATCTCCAGGGGCACGGTCAGCATATACTGATAATCGACTGTCAGGTTTTCCTCAAGACTGGTCTGGAAATAACGCAGGACCTCCGGCAGACCCATGCCGAACATGAGCAGGAGGTTGGCGAAAGCAATACCGATCAGAAGGACCAGGTAATTACTGACATTCTGGAATAAGATGCGCAGGCGGTATCTGGAAAAGAAGGGCAGATGGTAACTCAGGCGCAGGGCCCGTTTCTGCTTCCTTCTGCTCAGGTCGTGCCGCAGGAATTTCAGAGGCGGCAGGCCCAGTTTACTGCGCAGCATCAGGAAATTGATGACGGTCATCATCAGCAGCGGCACCACGGTCGTCAGCAGGAAGGCCTCCCCGCTCCAGATGGTCTCGTAGGTGGGCAGGCTGTAGGAATTATAGTAGAGTCCTGCCATAAAGCCTTTCATGACTGTATAGCCGAGGATGTTGCCGATGACGGCGCCGATGAGGCTGACCAGCATAGGCAGCAGCATGTAATGGCCCAGAAGCTCGCCCCGGGTATAGCCGGAGGCTCGCAGGACACCGATGACCGACGCCTCTTTGCTGATGGTACTGCTGATCGTCACGGCAAAGACAAAGGCCATGATCACGATGATGATATAAAGCAGGGTGATCATCATGCCCCGGTCACCGCCCATATCTTCACCGGTAAAAATGATGGCCTGGTTGGCGTATCTGGGAATGAAGTTTTCCAGAGGCACTTCCCTGACCAGAGCCTTCATGAAATCCTCGCCCCGCTCATTGGCCTCGGCGTCATCTGCGGGAGGATCGTTATATTTCCAGGCATAGCAGGGGATCCGCCCGTCGCTGCCCAGATCTTCAAAGCCAGCCTCTGTCATGGCTGCCACGCCGAATTTCACGGCGTCAAACATGGTATCATTGTTGTCCTGAAACATGGTGCTGTAATCAGACATGGCCACCAGACCGGAAATCTTGCAGGTCTTCCCGTCCTGAATGGTCACCTGATCCCCCACCTTCAGCTCATTGTTATCCGCAAACATGCGGTCCAGGACGACCTCATCCGCCGTCTGCGGCATTTCTCCGGCCATCAGGCAGGCCAGATCGACCTCGTCTCTCACCTTGAAGAAGCGGATGGTGGTGCCGCCCTCCATGGCTTTTTCTGTGTAGCTGATGTCATAAAGGCTGACGCCCAGATCGGTGACTGCTTTGATCTGGGCCTTGTTGAGGCGCTTAGCCGTTTCAAAATGGCCGTCCTCAATATTGTACTTTTCAAAACTGTCATTATAGGCCTTGATCATGCTGCCGTCAGCCACCAGGAAGCCTGATACCATTCCGATGGTGGCCACAAGCAGGATCAAAATGACCAGATATTTGCCGAGCTCACCCAGGAACTCCCTGGGGAGACGCTTATTTAAAGGGTTTCGCATAATCTGCTCCTGCTTCGCATTGCAGGCCTCCTCTTACCATTCCAGCTTCTCTGCCGGGGTTTTGCTGGTGTTGCGGGTGCTGGTGCGGATCTGGCCGTCGCGCAGGCGCACGACGCGGTCCGCCATGTCCTTGATGGCGTCGTTGTGGGTGACCATGATGATGGTGTTGCCGTATTTCTGATTGACTGTCTCGATCAGCTTCAGGATATCCTTGGACGTGTTGTAGTCCAGGGCGCCTGTGGGCTCATCGCAAAGGAGAATGTCCGGATTCTTGACAATGGCCCGGCCGATCGCCGTTCTCTGCTGCTGGCCGCCGGACAGCTGGTTGGGCAGCTTGTCCCGGTGCTCGTAAAGGCCCAGGGTATGAAGCAGCTCATCCACATCCAGGGGTGCTTCGCTGAGATATGCGCCAACCTCGATATTCTCCCGCACTGTCAGGTTGGGGATCAGATTATACATCTGAAAGATGTAGCCCAGATGCCTGCGGCGGTACTGAGTCAGACGGCCCTCGTTCATATCCGCCATTTTCTCTCCGTTGATGACGATGTCGCCGGCGTCCGCCTGGTCAATGCCGCCGATGATGTTGAGCAGGGTGGACTTGCCGGACCCGCTGGG
>CADAIF010000172.1 GCA_902787905.1 uncultured Lachnospiraceae bacterium | reverse complement strand
TTACGATTTGTGTGGGCGTGCTGCTGAGCCTGTGGTGGGCACCTGCCATCGGCGCCGCAGCCAGCGCGGTAGGCCAGGCGATCATGTGGGCCACTGAGCTTCAGCCCTTCTTCATGGGCATCCTTGTATCCGTGATCGTGGGTATTGCCCTGACCCTGCCCATCAGCAGCGCAGCCATCTGCGCGGCGCTGAGTCTGACCGGCCTGGCCGGCGGCGCGGCTGTTGCCGGCTGCTGTGCGCAGATGGTCGGTTTCGCCGTTCTTTCTTTCCGGGAGAATAAGTGGGGCGGTCTGTTTGCCCAGGGTATCGGTACTTCCATGCTGCAGATGGGTAATATCGTCCGCAATCCCAGGATCTGGCTTCCGGCCATCCTGACATCGGCTGTGACCGGTCCCATCGCCACTTGCGTTTTCCGTCTGCAGATGAACGGCGCGGCTGTTTCTTCCGGTATGGGTACCTGCGGTCTGGTAGGTCAGATCGGTGTCTACACCGGCTGGCTGAATGACATTGCAGCCGGCACCAAGGCAGCCATCACCGGCATGGACTGGCTGGGCCTGATTCTGATCTGCTTCATCCTGCCCGGTCTTCTGACCTGGCTCTTCGGTCTTTTCTTCCGCAGGATCGGCTGGATCGGCGAGAACGACCTGAAGCTGGATCTGTAATTCTTCCGAACGACACAGGGGCTGCCTTATGGCAGCCCCTGTTTATTAAGTCTGGATTGGATTTAGAAGTGGGGGGAAGTGGGGAGGAAAGGCAGATATTTGAGGAGAATTTGGAAGTGAGTAGGGCATAATGCGGCATTTTTGGTTTGATTTACATGGCATGTGGTGGATATGCCCATATCTGCGGCATATTCGAGGCCGGAGAGGACTCTGATGCAGGTTTCTAATGTATGTCCACTCCATAAAATCATATAAAAACTTGACAAATCAGAGGGGATAGGTTAATATTATTTCTGTTGCCGGACTTTTTATAAAAGTACTGCAGATGCCCAGATAGCTCAGTCGGTAGAGCAGCGGACTGAAAATCCGCGTGTCACTGGTTCGATTCCGGTTCTGGGCACGCAGGTGTAGTTCAATGGTAGAACATCAGCCTTCCAAGCTGAATACGTGGGTTCGATTCCCATCACCTGCTTTGAAAATTAAATATTTTCAAAATGCGCGAGTGGCTCAGTTGGTGGAGCGCGACCTTGCCAAGGTCGAGGCCGCGGGTTCGAGTCCCGTCTCGCGCTCTCAATTAAGGATCATCCGGAAGGATGGTCCTTTTTATATCCAGAGCCCGCAACCCCAGAGTTTAAGCGGCTTTGCGTTATAGTGGTTTACTGTCTTGAGTCCCTGTTGGGTCCCCTTGGATTCGTTGTGGCAAATATTGGATCAATTAATTGTTTCCCTATTTACAGTCGTTTTACAGGACTTTTGGGAAAAACAAGAAAACTGTATTGTAAGGATGTCACGATAATTATATAATAAACGTGACAAAAGGAGATTGTAATGGCTGGTATTATATACGAAGAGATAAAAAATAGAATAGATGATTATAAGGATGGGGATGTTTTTTTTACATCTGATTTCAATGATATAGCATCTCTGGTAACGATTCGAAAATGCCTGGGGCGACAAGTTGATGAAGGTGTGATCCGTCGTTTGATGGATGGCGTATATGAAAAACCGAAATACAGCAGGATTTTAAAAACGTTCGTGCCTGCTGATCCGGAGAAGGTAGCCTATGCGATCGCCAGAAAATATCATTGGACAATAGCACCGTGTGGCGATGTCGCATTAAATAAACTTGGTCTGTCAACACAGGTGCCGGTTGTATGGACTTATGTCAGCGATGGACCTTACAGGAATTTTTCCTGGGATAATATTAAGATTTCTTTTAAGCATAAAGCAAATAGAGAAATTTCTCTTATGTCGGAAATATCCATAATAGTGGTTGAGGCGCTAAAGACGTTGGGAAAAGACCGCGTGGATCAAAAAGTCATTCTTATCTTAAAAGAAAAGCTGAATTCAAATGATAAAGAAACGATTCTTAATGAGACAACGGAAGTTGCGTCGTGGATTTATGAGAATATTAAAAGGATATGTAAGTAAACATGAAAAGATTCGCATTATTAGCAGAAGAAGACAGAAAAGAGGACGCCGGGCCATACAGGGGACTCGGTCTCTCTGAAGATGGGGAACCGCGTCTTTTGCGGCGACGCGGCCATGCAGGGCTATCCCAGCAGCCATCATGTGACGATCTGGGTGGAAAATACAGAGGCCTTCGGCCGGTCCTGGGACCTTCTGCTGTCGGAAGGGGTACGCAGGCTGTACCCGGCCCACGGCAAGGCTTTTGACAGTGACGAGCTGGTCAGATGCCGGGATTTCGTTCATAAGGTAAAGGTGTATCCGCTGGGTGACCCGGCGAGGGGGAGGCAGTAATGAATATCAGAGAATTCGGAAATGAAAACGGCCCGGGCATCCTTTTGCTCCATCCGTCCCTGGTGTCCTGGGATTATTTTGAGCGGCTGATTCCCTTGCTGGCGGAGGATTACCGGCTTTATGTGCCGGCCGTGCCGGGTTATGACATGGAGGATGATTCGGAGTTCAGCTCTGTGGAGGAGATTGCCGTAGAACTGGAGGAGGCGCTCCTGGCCAGGGGCGTCAGGCAGCTGAAAGCCATTTACGGCTGCTCCATGGGGGGCAGCATTACCCTCAGAATGGCCGTGGACGGGAAGGTGCCTGCCGAGCATTACATTCTGGACGGCGGCATTACCCCCTACCAGCTGCCCTGGCTGCTCACGCGGTTTATAGCCCTCAGGGACTTCGGCACGATGGCCCTGGGCAAATTGGGCGGAGAAAAGCTGATGATCAAAGCCTTCAGCGGCACATCTTACGGCGAGGATGACCTGAAATATATTGCCGACATCATGAAACACTGCAGCTATCGGACCCTTTGGAATACCTTTGACTCCTGCAACAATTACCGGATGCCGAAGGCGGTCATGCATTTTTCCGGCAAGGTCCACTACTGGTACGGCGAGAAGGAACGGAAGGTCAGGGACTGGGACCTTAAATATATGAAAAAGTTCATTCCGGACACACGCTTTCGGAAGATCAGAGGGGCGGACCACGGCGATATGGCCTGGTTTTATCCGGACCGGATGGCAGCGGCTCTGCGCCGTCTGTAGGATGAACCACATGTGTGTTTTAAAAGAGCTTCACCATTATGGATGAAGCTCTTTTTTATCCAGGCATACCTGCCCGGTACTGGCCGGGTGTCATGCCCAGGGCTTTTTTAAACTGCGAGATAAAATGGCTCTGGGAACAGTAGCCCATCTTAAAAGCGATATCCCCGCAGGGCAGGTCCGTGTACTTGAGGAAAAAGCAGGCCCGCTCTGTTTTTTCAGCCCGGATCCTGTCCGTCAGGGCCTGTCCGGTCTCTTCCCTGAAGCGGTGCTGCAGGGTGGAAAGACTGACATTGCAGTGGGCTGCGATCTCTTCCACCCGGACCGGGGTATAGAGATGGTTTCGGATATAGACCAGGGCCTGACCGACCAGGGGCGAAGCGCCTTTTTTCCTGTACTGGCGGACAAAGCGGGTGAAGTTATAGAGCATCTGCAGGGTGCCGGCCTTATAGGAGGCGATACTTTTAAATCGCTGCATGCGGGTCAGATAAAGACCGACCAGGGCTGACAGGTCGTTGATGGCAGCGGTGGCTTCCAGGGCGGTATGGTAGGTCTTGGCCAGATTGAAATGAAAGACCGTGGCAGCCTCCGTGAGATTACTGAT
>CADAIF010000171.1:3096-6908 GCA_902787905.1 uncultured Lachnospiraceae bacterium | reverse complement strand
CTCACCCATCTTAAAAAGGGTGATGCCGCTGCCGGCCAGCTGGTCCTCCGCCTGCAGGAAGTAACGGCCGTCGGTCCAGAGGCCCGCCGTTTCCTGAGTGACCAGCAAAGTGCCGGCTGACCCGGTAAAACCGGACACATAGGCCCTGCACTTGAAATAGTCGCCCACATACTCGGAGCCATGAAAATCCTCCGACCCGATCAGATACATATCCACATGACGCGCCTGCATCCGCTGACGCAGGGCGCTAAGCTGCGCTCTCATTGTAATTTTAAGCCTCCCCGCTTACATATCTTTGCCTGCCGCAAGTGCCGCCGCAGTATCCAGGGCCAGGAGGACCATATCCGAAAAGGCCGTTGCCCTGTCATCCGCGGAGAGTGACTCCCCGGTCACCAGCGAATCAGAGATCGTCAGCAGGCAGGCCGCCTGACGTCCCAGTACAGCCGCGTTGTGAAACAACGCGTAAGACTCCATTTCCACACAAAGCAGGCTTTCCCTCGCGATCTCCGCCTGAAGACTGTCATTGGCGGCAGGCTCCCGGTAAAAGATGTCACTGGAGTGAATGGGCCCCGTCACCAGCCGCCGGCCTGAAGCGGCCGCGCAGGCAAGAATGCAGTCATTCAGCGTCTTTGAGGGATAGCGGACCGGTGAATCGTCCAGGTTCTGGGCCTTCCCGTAGGAAGACTCACTGTAGGCCTTCTCCGCCAGCACCACATCCATGACCCTGATCCTGTCCGTGTAGGCCCCGGCAGACCCGATACGGATAATGGACTGCACATCATAGTCCTTATAAAGCTCATAGGAATAGATGCCGATGGAGGGCATGCCCATGCCCGAAGCCATCACGGAAACGTCACAGCCTTTATAACGGCCTGTAAAACAGTAAATATTTCTGACATCGCTGACCAGCCTGACATCCGTCAGATAGGTCTCGGCGATCCATTTAGCCCTGAGCGGATCCCCGGGCATGAGAACCGTGGCGGCGATATCGCCCTTCTGTGCCTTGTTATGTGGTGTCGGCATAGCTATTCCTCCTTCGCGCAAAAAATGTCATTGTCAGTATACCACATTCTTTATAAGGGAAAAAGCCTTTTCATATCCTCCGGCAGGGGCGTCTCAAAAACTTTGAACTGCCCGTCCACCGGCAGATGACAGCAGATCTGACTGCTGTGGAGGGCAGCCCTGTCCATGCCCAGAAGATGCGCCCTTCCGTAGAAGGGATCACCCACCAGAGGATGCCCCATAGAGGCCATGTGGACCCGGATCTGATGGGTCCGGCCGCTTTCAAGCCGCAGCCTGAGGAGACTGGCGGTCACCCTTTCTCCGCCCTCGGTAAAATCCCTGACTGCCAGGACTTCATAAGCCGTCCTGGAGGGGCGGCCGCCGTCACATACCTGATAAAGATTTTTATCCCCGGGCACAGGCCCGATGGGCCGGTCGATGATCCCCTGATCCCCCGGATTGCCTGGGCAGCCTTCAACGATGGCCAGATAGACCCTTTTCAGGCTGCCGCTCTCCCGCTGCTTTTCCATCTCACGGACGGCATACCGGTTTTTGGCGATGAAAATGAGGCCGCTGGTATCCTTATCCAGCCGGCCCACCGGCCGCAGCAAGGCCGGCTGCTGCAGACTCTGATAGTGCCAGGCCAGATGATTTAAGAGGGTGTCCTCATAGTGACCGTGGCAGGGGTGCACAACGACGCCCGCCGCCTTATCCACCAGGACCAGGTCTTCATTCTCCCAGAGAATCCTGACCTGGCCCGGCGCAGGCACCACGCAGGCATTCTGCTCATCCGGGACCGTAAAGATGATCTCATCCCCCGCATGCAGCACAGCCCGGGTGGTCACATGCTGCCCGTTCACCATGATCCCCTCCGGCAGAAACTTGACCGAGCGCACAAAACGCATGGACATGCCGGCATGTCCCCGGGCAAAGGCGTTCACCGACATCCCCTCGCAGGCGGCCGGCACAATATAAGAAAACTGACGCATGATCTGTCCTTTCCTTTTATATCTGCTTATTAAAGTAACACAATGGCGGCAAAAACCCAATAGCAGTTGCGAAAATCCCTGCTTTTTGCTATGCTTAAACAAACTTACATTCAATCATCGGAGGCTTGAAAATGATCTTTTTCTGGGTAATCTCAGCGATCTGCTGGGGGCTTTTCTTTTTTTGTTTCAACAGGGAACGCAGCAGGTACCGCAACTGTTATCTGCTCTTTATCGCCTTACTTTCACTGGTGCCGCTCATCTTTATGCTCCCGGGTTCACTGGGGAATCTTCTGGTCTGCATCCTGGGCATCGCCGTCCTGATCGGACTGCTGATCACGCCCTTCTTCCTGATCCACAACGGGATCGTGATGATCCGAAGGGAAGGACACCGGCTGCCCCAGCTTCTGTCCCTGGCCCTGGGCCTGGTGATCCTCATCGGCGAAGCCGCCTTTCTGCTGATGATCTTCCACTATTCCTTCAGCGCCGGCCGCTTCAATGACGTGCCCTACTTCCATTCGGTCCTCTTCACGGTGGAACTCTTTATCTTTGTGACCGTCTTTTACGGATCCATGTCCTTCCTCATCTTTATGATCTACACCCTGTTTCTGCAGATCATTCCCAGGAAAAAGGACTTTGACTTCGTGATCATCCACGGGGCCGGCCTCTTAGACGGCCGCAGGGTCAGCAAGCTTCTGCAGGACCGGCTGGATAAGGCCGTCGAGGTCTACAAAAAGGACCCGACCCCGCCGAAAATGATCCCGTCCGGCGGAAAGGGGTCTGATGAAGATGTTTCCGAGGCGGAAGCCATGCGGGACTATCTGCTGTCCCAGGGGATCCCGGAGGAAGATATCCTCATTGAGGACCGGTCGACGACCACTCTGGAAAACCTGAAATACTCCAAAGAGATCATAGAAGCCAGTGAAGACAGAAAGTATACGGCCCTTGTGACCAGCAACTACCATGTCTACCGGGCCCTGCGCTACTGCCGCAGGATCGGCCTGAAGTGCACCGGGATCGGCAGCCATGTCGCCTTCTACTACTGGCCCACCGCCCTGATCCGCGAATTCATCGCTATTCACGCGGAGAAAAAACACCTGATCATCAGTCTTCTGGGCTGGCTTGTGTGCATTGCCCCCCTTATCCTGCTTTTACTGGAGTAAGCGGCCGGGCGGCGATCAATCATATCACCCCAGGGTAAGGGTCTAAGTTGCCGGCAGGAAAGGAGACCGGGACGAAAAGATCACCTTAAAAAGGGGGTGCTGCTTTTGCAGCACCCCCCGGGTAACTATAGCTGTTATGTTTATTTCACGAAGGACAGAAGCAGGTCGCCCTGACGGACACGCTCGCCCGGTTTGACGTAGATCTGATCGATCACGCCGTCCTCCTTGGCGACGACCGTGGTCTCCATCTTCATGGCCTCGATGATCAGGAGCGGCTGATTCTTCTTGACGAAATCGCCGGACTTGACAAAGACCTCGTTGACGGTACCCGGGATGGAAGATCCCACATGGGCCGGATTATTCTTGTCAGCCTTCAGCTTGTTATCGGACTGAACGGCCAGCTTCTCATCAATGATCGGAACCTCACGGACAGAACCATTGACCTCGAAGGTCAGCATACGCTTACCCTCACTGTCCGGTTCGGACATCTCAAGGAACTTGATGATCAGGACCTTACCTTCACCGATCTGGAGGGTGGTCTCCTCGCCCTTTCTCAGGCCGTAGAAGTAAACATGGCTCTCCAGTCTGGTAACGTCATTGTAAGCCTCGAAATGCTCACAGTAGTCCTCGTAGACCTTCGGATACAGGGCGTAGGAAACAG
>CADAIF010000171.1:0-3077 GCA_902787905.1 uncultured Lachnospiraceae bacterium | reverse complement strand
GGCCACTTCATCAAAGCCGGTGAGATCGTATTTGCTCCTCAGATAACGCTTGATGGCCTCGAAATCAACACTGGGCAGCAGGGAACCCGGACGGACCGTAATAGGCTCGGCACCCTTCAGAACGATTTTCTGAAGCTCGGGATTGAAACCGCCCTCGGGCTGGCCGATCATACCCTTGAAGTAATCCACGACAGAATCCGGATAGGACAGGTCCGCGCCGGCTGTGTAGATGTTCTCCTTGGTCAGATTATTCTTCAGCATGAAGATGGCCATATCACCGACAACCTTGGAGGTCGGCGTCACCTTGGTGATGTTGCCGAGCAGATCATTGGCATCCTTGTAAAGGGCCTTGATCTCCTCGAACTGATCCTTGGAACCCATGGCCTCAACCTGAGCCAGCAGGTTGGAGTACTGACCGCCGGGGATCTCGTACTTGTAGATCTCGGCATTGGGTGAATCCATACCACTCTCGAAAGCCTTGTAAACCTTACGGACATGGCCGTAGTATCTGCTCAGCTCATCCAGCTCCTCAAAGTTAAGACCGGTATCACGCTCGGTGCCGTGCAGGGCCTCGACCACAGCATTCATGGAAGGCTGGGAGGTCAGGGAGCTCATGGACTCGATGGCCAGGTCGACGATATCGACACCGGCTTCCGCTGCCATCAGGACGGTGGCCACGCCGCTGCCTGTGGAATCATGGGTATGCAGATGTACCGGGATCTTCAGCTCAGACTTGAGGGCTGTGATCAGCTCTCTTGCGGCATAAGGCTTTAAGAGACCTGCCATATCCTTGATGGCGAAGGTGTGGATACCCAGGGATTCCAGCTCTTTCGCTTTCTTGATATAGTAGTCAAGGGTGTATTTCTTCTCGTTGGGATCGAGGATATCGCCGGTGTAGCACAGGGCACCCTCGACCATTTTGCCGGTCTTTAAGGTCTCCTCGATCGGCATCTTCATGTTCTCTACCCAGTTCAGGGAATCGAAAACACGGAAGATATCAATGCCGCGCTCGGCACTGATGCGGATAAACTCCTTAACGACGTTATCCGGATAGTTGCTGTAACCGACAGCATTGGAGGCACGCAGCAGCATCTGCATCATGGTATTAGGCATACGCTCACGCAGGATGTCCAGACGCTTCCACGGAGACTCCTTCAGGAAACGATAGGCTGTATCGTAGGTCGCGCCGCCCCAGCACTCCATGGAAAAGGCATTCTGGAAGATGACATTGGAGGCTCTTGCCGCGCCGGCCAGATCCTTGGTACGCATACGGGTCGCCATCAGAGACTGCTGGGCGTCACGCATGGTGGTATCGGTCACATACAGCTTCTTATCATTTAAGATCTTCTGAGCCAGGCCTTCCGGTCCCAGCTTCAGGAACTCGTCACGCATACCGTGAACAGGCTTTTCCGTATCATAGTGCGGCAGAACACGATTCTCGTAGAAGGGTTTTTTGCCGCCGGTGGTATTGACGATACGATTGCCCAGGAACTCGACGATCTTGGTGGCCCTGTCCTGACTCTTGTGCATTTCGAACAGCTCCGGCGTCTCCTCGATGAAGGTCGTGTAGCACTTGCCTTCCTTGAAGATCGGATGGTTGACCACGTTGATCAGGAAAGGAATATTGGTCTTGACACCACGGACACGCATCTCCTTCATGGCACGCAGAGACTTGCGGATGGTGCCCTCAAAGGTACGGTCGTAGGCGATGATCTTTACCAGCAGACTGTCGTAGTAAGGCAGGATCTCAGCACCGGTGTAAGCCGGGCCGCCGTCCAGACGGATACCGTTGCCTGAACCGGAACGGTAAACATTGATACGGCCGGTATCCGGAAGGAAACCATTCGCCGGATCCTCGGTGGTGACACGGGTCTGGATCGCGTAGCCCAGGCAGGGAATGGACTCCTGAGACGGGATGTCGATCTCCGGGCTGTTTAAGGGATAACCTTCAGCCACCAGGATCTGGGACTCGACGATATCGATACCTGTGATCTGCTCGGAGATGGTATGCTCAACCTGGATACGCGGATTCATCTCGATAAAGTAAGGCGCACCGTTCTGGTCCACCAGAAATTCCAGTGTACCTGCATTACGGTAACCGACCATTTTAGCCAGCTTGACAGCACTGCCGAAGATGATATTTCTGGTCTCATTCGGGATACTGAAAGCCGGAGCGTACTCAACGACCTTCTGATGACGGCGCTGCACGGAACAGTCACGGTCAAACAGATGAACGACGTTGCCGTAATTATCCGCCAGGATCTGCACCTCGATGTGCTTGGGTCCGCGGATATATTTCTCGACGAAGATCTGGTCGTCACCGAAGGCCTTCTTGGACTCATTGACGGCCTCACGATACTCCTTCGGCATATCCTCCGCACAGTTGACGATACGCATACCGCGGCCGCCGCCGCCGTTGGATGCCTTGAGCATGACCGGATAACCGACCATTTCGGCGACCTCCAGGACTTCCTTCTCGCTCTTTAAGGCATGATCGACGCCCGGGATGATCGGCACGCCGGCCTTGATGGCCATCTGCTTGGATGAGATCTTGTCACCCATGGCGTTCATCAGTTCCTTGGTCGGTCCGATAAATGTGATGCCGGCCTCCTCACAGGCCTCTACGAAATACGGATTCTCGGAAAGGAAACCGTAGCCCGGATGGATGGCGTCAACATTGGCCATTTTGGCGATGCTGATGATGCCCCGGATGTCCAGATAAGCATCCACCGGACCTTTTTCCGGATTCAGCTGATAGGACTCATCCGCCTTGGCTCTCCACAGTGCGTACTTATCCTCCTTGGAATAAATACCGACGGTGGTAATGCCCAGTTCATTCAGCGCGCGGTAGACGCGCAGCGCGATCTCGCCGCGGTTGGCAACCAGGACACGCTTAAACGGTTTAATGTTTACTTCCTGCATATAAGTTTACCCCCTTTGCAATTCCCCCTGTATCGGCTTAGACGATGTTCCCCAACAACGATGCTGTTAAGCCATTTTAAACAATAACCATTCAATTTTATCTTACAATACAGCCATGTTTTTTACAAGTAAAAAAAAATTCACACAGACACTGT
>CADAIF010000170.1 GCA_902787905.1 uncultured Lachnospiraceae bacterium | reverse complement strand
CGGCGCCTACGGTATCGAATCGGCCGCGGAACGTTATTTCAACAAAACAGCCAGTGAACTGACGATCTCCGAAGCGGCGGTCATCGCCGGCATCGCCCAGTCACCCTCTTACAATAACCCCATCGACGGTCAGAAGACCAACAGTGAGCGTCGTGACCGTATCCTGAATAAAATGCTGAAGCTCGGCTTTATCAGCCAGGCCCAGTTTGATGAGGCCAAGGCCGACAATGTCTACGCCCGGATCGATGAGGTCAACGAAGTCAAGAGTGCCCAGGAGACCATCTATACCTGGTTTGAGGATGCCGTCATTGATTCGGTCATCAGGGACCTGCAGGAAAAACTGGGTTACACGAAAAATGAAGCCACAACGGCCCTTTACAGCGGCGGTCTCCAGATCTACATGACCCAGGACCGTTATATGCAGAGTATCGTGGACCGTTACTACGCGGACGACTCCAATTTCTCCACCTCCGAATACCTGCTCGACTGGGCCCTCACCTACACGGATGAGGATGGTAATGAGGTCAATGTGGACCAGTACTCTCTTCAGAGTCATTTCGGCAGTGACAACTGTGATCTGCTTTATGACGATGAGGACGACGCCCGGGAGGCGATCGCGGAATACGAGGAAGACCTCGGGATCAGTGAGGACGACATCATTGCCGAATCCTTCAATCTGGTCGTGCAGGTTCAGTCCTCCTTCGTCCTGATGGATCAGTACACCGGCAAGGTGCTGGCCCTCTCCGGCGGACGCGGAAACAAGAAAACCAACCGAAGCTTCAACCGTGCCACGGACGCGCTGAGGCAGCCGGGTTCCGTTTTCAAGCCTCTGGCGGTTTTCCTGCCCGGTCTTGACAGCTGTGGCCTGACTCTGGCTTCCACCAAGGAGGACGCGCCTTATACCACACCGGACGGTTTCGAGGTTTTCAATACCAACGCCAATTCCTACCAGGGTACCACCACCATGCGTGAGGCCATCACCTACTCCATGAACGTCGTCACGACCAAGTGGCTGGTAGAGGATGTGACCCCGGCCCTGGGTATCAAATACCTGAAGGCCCTGGGCCTGTCCACCATTGATGAGGTCAATGATAATTTCGCGCCTTTAGGTCTGGGCGGTATTTACAACGGTGTCTCCAATCTGGAGCTCACCGCGGCTTATGCCGCCATCGCCAACGGCGGTATTTATACAGAGCCGATCCTCTATACCAAAATTCTGGATCAGGACGGCAATGTCCTGATTGAAAATGTGCCGGAGAAACGTACGGCCATGAAGGATTCCACGGCCTGGCTCTTAACCAGTGCCATGGAGGATGTCGTTTCTGTCGGTACAGGTACACCCGCCAGGATCTCCGAGTACGGCATTGCCGAAGCCGGCAAGACCGGTACCACCAATGAGTACAAGGATCTGTGGTTCGTGGGCTACACGCCCTACTACACCGCAGGTGTCTGGCTGGGCTACGACAACAGTGTTTCCATGAGGGGCCGCATCAGCTACTCCTACTCCGAGCACAAGACCCTCTGGAGCGGCATCATGTCTGAGGTCCATGAAGGTTTTGAGGACAGGGATTTTGTAATGCCCTCCTCTGTCGAAAAGGCGACGGTCTGCACAAGTTCCGGCCTTCTGGCCTCCAGCTCCTGTCCGTCCGTAACCGAATACTTCGCGGTAGATGAGCTGCCCACCGAGTACTGCTCACAGCACCGCTGGATCGCAGTTTCCATGTGCTCCAAATGTGGTCTGAGAGCCACCTACGCAACACCTTCCGAGTATGTCTACACCGACTACTTCCGTTCTTACGATGATGTGCCGAGCGGCTACTGTCAACATGTGGCCAGTGATATTCTGGACGATGGCGGCGGAAATGGCGGCAGCGACAACGGCGGCGGTGATGACAGCGGCAACAACGGCGGCGGTGAAGACGCCGGGGAATAAAAAGCCAACATTAAAAAAAGAAGTCGGGCTAAGGCTTAACACCTTAGACCGGCTTCTTTTTAATATGCGCTGATCTCATCAGAGGATTCGTCGCTGGTCTTCTCGATCTTCAGGATCTTCACCGGGTAGCTGTAGCTGTCATTGACCTGAACCTGGACCACATCTCCCACCTTATGCCCCATCAGGGCCTTGCCCATGGGGGAGATGTTGCTGATCAGGCCATGCAGGCTGTCCTCCCGGACCGTGGTCACGATCCGATAGGTTTCCTCCTCCTCATCCTCCTCAAACCAGACTGTCACCGTATTGTTCAGGCCCACCTCATTCTCGGCGGATGTGTCATCGATGACTCTGGCTGTTTTGATCATGTTCTCAAGATAGCGGATCCGGCTCTCATTCCGGTTCTTCTCCTTCTTGGCCGCGTAATACTCAAAGTTCTCGCTCAGGTCTCCCTGGGCTCTGGCCTCCTTCACGTGCTCCAGAAGCTCCCAGCGGATCACTTCCTTACGCTGCTTCAGCTCCGCTTTCATCTTTTCAATGTCCCCGCGGGACAGCTGATCATGCACGATACTTTACCTCCAATTGTTATTGAAAAATCGTCCTTTTAACGGTTCAGAATGCCGCTGGCCTTCACCTTGGCCGCCGCCTCCCGGATCGTCTCCGGCGGAAGCACCAGGGCGAAACGGACATGGCCTTCACCTAAGGGGCCGAAGCTGCTGCCCGGGGTGACGATCATCCCGGTCTTTTCCATCAGCTCCAGAACGAAGCTCTCGGAATCCTTAAAGCCTGCGGGAATGGGTGCCCAGGCAAACATGGTGCCTTCACTTAAGGGTACCGGCCAGCCGGCTTCTGTCAGGCTTTCGGAAAGGACTCTGCTGCGCTCCTCATACTGGCGGCACTGGTCTTCTACCTGGTCCTGGGGACCGGTCAGGGCCGCGATGGCGCCGTACTGGACGGGCAGGAAGATGCCGTAGTCGATCTGGGAGCGGACACGTTTGAACCGGTTCACGATCTCCTCATTGCCTATCACAAAGGACATGCGGGCGCCGGTGTAATTGTAGGACTTGGACAGGGAGTAGAACTCCACACCCACCTCCCTGGCGCCTTCAAAGCAGAGGAAGGACCTGCCGGGCCTGCCGCCGAAAACGATGTCCGAATAGGCATTGTCATGCAGAATGATGATATTGTATTTCTTCGCGAATTCGATCAGCTTCGGATAAAAGCTGTCCGGCGCCTTTTTGCAGACCGGGTTGAGGGGATAGGATACGATCATGCACTTGGCCGCCCTGGCCAGGTCCTCCGGAATAGCGTCGAAATCGATCAGATAGTCATTTTCCGGATAAAGCTCGTAGGTCCTGATCTCCGCGCCGCACAGGAAGGGGCCGGCAGAAAAGACCGGATAGCCCGGATCCGGCACCAGGACCACATCTCCCGGGTCGCACAGGGCCATGGCGATATGGGCCATGCCCTCCTGGGAACCGTAGACAGACATGATCTCCTCGTGACGGATGCCGCTGACACCGAAACGGGTCTCGTAATGATGGCTGACCGCATCCAGAAGCTCCGGCAGATCCGTCAGGGAATATCTGTAGTTTTCGGGCTTTTTCGCCGCCTCGCTGACCGCGTCCATGATATGCTGAGCCGGCACAAAATCCGGCGTGCCCACAGACATGTTGTATACCTTCATGCCCCTGGCCAGAAGCTCATTCTTCTTCTCATTGAGAACGGCAAAGATGCCCTCCTCAAATGAATCCAGGCGGCTGGCAAAATGTAATTCCATCTTGTTTCATCCTTTCAATTCTACTGTAAAGGCCACTTTGGCCTCACCGTACAGGTCCTTCACTGTCAAAGTGCCGCTGCCGCTTCTGCCAAGGGATCTGACATAGGTGCCGTTGGGGTAGTTGTCGTTGCGAATCATATATGCCACAGGCTCATCGTTCAGGGCTGGCATATCGGTGATGGATGCTGGCTCTGTCAGTTCCTTGATGTCGAGCCATCCCATGAGCATACGCTCGTGGGCAGGCCCCTTGACCCGGACAGCCGTGACCTGACCGTCCTTTACGGCCTCAAAACGCCAGGAGATGGCCGAATCGCCCCAGGTACTCATATATTTGTTACAGAGGGCTGCCGCTTCCTCAAAGGTCAGCTGCCGGGACTTCAGAAAGGCTGCCGCCCTGGCCATGGCCACCGGTGAAAGCTCTCCGCCCCTGGCTGTGTATTCCTTAAAGAGAGCCTTCAGGCGGTCTGCCGCATCCTCAGACAGCCCCTCCTTTTCCGTCAGCTGGTCACCG
>CADAIF010000169.1 GCA_902787905.1 uncultured Lachnospiraceae bacterium | reverse complement strand
GCACCTCTGCGTAATACTCGTCCACACCAACCCGGGCAGCGATATCCGCCGCCGTCCGCTCACTGTCGCCGGTCATCATGACCACCTTGTCGATGCCGCAGGAGCGAAGCGCCAAAATGGCATCATAGGCCTCCTCCCGAGGCGGATCTTCGATCAGGATCACTGCCGCCAGCTGCTTTTCAAAGGCCATGTAAAGATGGGAATAGCGGGCCGGCAGGGCGTCGAAGGTCTCCCGGTATCCGGGCGGGACCTCACAGCCCTCATCCTCGAAGATGAAATGGGCGCTGCCGATGACAACACGCTTACCATTGATCATGGAAGCGATTCCGTGGGCCACTATATATTCCACCTGGGAATGCATCTCCTGATGCTCCATGCCTCTGGTCTGGGCCGTCTCCACCACCGCCGTAGCGATGGAATGGGGGAAATGCTCCTCCAGGCAGGCCGCGGTCCGAAGCAGCTCATCAGGCGTCTGATCACAGAAGGGCACCACCTCAGCCACGGTAGGCCTGGCCTTGGTCAGGGTGCCTGTCTTGTCGAAAACGATGGTTGTCGCCTCGGCCACTGCCTCCAGATACTTACCGCCCTTGACGGTCACGGCATGCTCACCGGCCTCACGAATCGCGGAAAGCACGGCAATAGGCATGGACAGCTTTAAGGCACAGGAGAAGTCCACCATCAGCACGGAAAGGGCCTTGGTGGCATTTCTCGTCAACAGGTAGGTGAGACCCGTCCCCAGCAAGGTGTAGGGGACCAGGGCATCCGCCAGATGCTCTGCCTTGCTCTCTACCGAAGACTTCAGCTTCTGGGAATCCTCGATCATGCCGACGATCTTCTCATACTTTGTGGCCCCGCTGGTTGCCTGAACAAGGATACTGACACTGCCCTCTTCAATGACCGTGCCGGCATAGACCAGGCTGCCCTCTGTTTTCCTCACCGGGACAGACTCGCCGGTCAGGGAGGACTGGTTGATCATGGCCTCGCCGCTGACCACCTCGCCGTCGAAGGGTACCACATTGCCCATACGGACAACCACAGTGTCGCCGGGAACGATCTCCGAGGCCGGCACCAGCATCTCCTGACCGTCAGACTTCAGCCAGACCTTGCTGATACCCAGGGACATGCTCCTGGCCAGGTCATTGACAGACTTCCTGTGGGTCCATTCCTCCAGCAGCTCACCCACGCTCAGCAGGAACATGGTGGAGCCGGCCACATTATAATTGCCCCTGATCAGGGAAACGACAATGGCCGTGGCGTCCAGAACGGGCACGTCCAGACGTCCCCGCCTCAGGCAGGCTGCGCCTTCCCGGATAAAACGGACGGACCGGCAGACACACAGCACAGCCCGGACCGATCTGGGCAGAAAGATCCGGCGCAGATAGTGACTGACGACCTTCAGCACCAGCTTTTCCTTGTAGTCAGTGTTGATCTGACGGCCGGAAAGGTCCGCCGCTGCTTCCTCCGGAAGAAGGATCTCATCAAAATGAAGGACGGAGACCGCTTCTATGACAGCCAGGCGGTCTCCATTGTAGGTCACGGTCAGGTCAGCGGTCCGCTCATAGGCCTTCGCGTCTGTCACAAAGGGGTGCCGTTTCAGGCAGTGCTCCGCCTTGAGCGCCTCCTCCGGTGTCAGACGTTTCCGGTCCAGATGGACACGCATACGCCCCCGCGTTTCATGAAGGATCTTATATTTCATGGCTTCAGGCCTGGGCCTCTGCTTCGGTCTCTGCCTTGGCGTCCTCGATCACTTCCTCCGCCTTCATGCGGTCTTCGTTGATCTGCTGGGCCTCAGCGTAGATATCCTCGGCATTCTCCTGGATCTTAGTCGTGGTCTCCATGACGCAGTCCTTGGCTCTCAACACGGCGGCTGTGGCATGGGTGTAGGCCTTCTTGGCATCTCTGCTGGAAAGGATCTTGATGCCTGCAGTGCCGAAAAGGACACCGGCGGCGAAAATACCTGCTTTTACGGAATTGAATCGGAATTTAAAACCTGACATAATATGCCTCCTATTCTTTTACGGGATGACCCGAATGTTTTTTTAAGCTATTCTTAATTATATTATAACAATCCGGAAAAGGTAAGCAGAATCTAATCAGGAGGGCTTATTGAGCAAGTTTTTTCAATAAAAAAGAAATATTGACATCTTCTCCCAAAGCTCGTATAATGAATTGGTATATTAAAAAGCGAAGACTGAAACAAGTAAATGACAGTGAAACAGACAGAGAGCTGCCGGCCGGTGAGAGGCGCCTGGGAAACTGCCATTGAATACCTTCACGAGCTGCGCACCGAAGGGAGGACTTCCTCCTGGGTAGGCTGTGCCGGAATGCAACCGTTAGCATGCAGGCGTATTGACGGATACGTACTGAGCCTGAGCGCGCGAGCGCCCGGGGAATGAAGGTGGTAACACGGGCATGCAGCCTCGTCCTTTAAACAGGACGGGGCTTTTCTTTTTCGCTTTAAAGACATGGAAGGAGAATATGAAAATGACACTCTACGAAGAACTGGTCGCCAGGGGCCTCATCGCCCAGGTGACGGATGAAGATGTGGTAAAAAACCTGATCAACGCCGGCAAGGCAACCTTTTACATCGGCTTTGATCCGACCGCGGACAGCCTGCACGTCGGCCATTTCATGGCCCTGTGCCTGATGAAGCGTCTGCAGATGGCAGGCAATAAGCCCATCGCGCTTCTGGGCGGCGGTACCGGCATGATCGGCGACCCCTCCGGCAAGACCGACATGCGTCAGATGCTGACCAGGGAGACCATCGAGCACAACGTGGCCTGCTTCAGGGAGCAGATGTCCCGTTTCATCGATTTTTCCGATGACAAGGCCCTGATCGTCAACAACGCGGACTGGCTGATGGATCTGAATTACATCGAGCTGTTAAGGGAAGTCGGCCCCCACTTTTCCGTCAATCGTATGCTGACTGCCGAATGCTACAGGCAGCGTATGGAGCGTGGTCTCAGCTTCCTTGAGTTTAACTACATGATCATGCAGGCCTACGACTTCTACAGACTTTTCCAGGATTACGGCTGCAACCTGCAGTTCGGCGGCGACGACCAGTGGTCCAACATGCTGGCCGGCACCGAGCTGATCCGCCGCAAGCTGGGCAAGGACGCCAGCGCCATGACCATCACCCTGCTCCTCAACTCCGAGGGCAAAAAGATGGGCAAGACCGTCTCCGGCGCCGTCTGGCTGGATCCCAACAAGACCTCTCCCTTCGAGTTCTACCAGTACTGGCGGAACGTGGCTGACGCCGATGTTCTTAAATGCATCCGTATGCTCACCTTCCTGCCGCTGGAGCAGATCAATGAGATGGACAAATGGGAAGGCAGCCAGCTGAATCAGGCCAAGGAGATCCTGGCCTACGAACTGACCAGGCTGGTCCATGGCGAAGAGGAAGCCGAGAAGGCTCAGCAGAGTGCCAGAGCCCTCTTCTCTGCCGGCACCGCCGCGGATATGCCCGAGACCAACCTGACCGAGGCTGACCTGCGTGACGGCAAGATCGATGTCATGGGTATCCTGGTGGCCGCAGGCCTGTGCAAGACCCGTTCCGAGGCCCGCAGGGCTGTGGAGCAGGGCGGCGTCGTCATCAACGGCGAAAAGGTCACGGATATCAAGACCCTCTTCGCCCCTGAAGACATCCGCAAGGAAGAATTCATCATCCGCAGAGGCAAGAAAAACTACAGAAAGATCACCTTTAAATAAGATCCGCACACAAAAAGAAGGCGCTCATATGAGTCTTAAAACCAGACTCTTATGAGCGCCTTCTTTTTATTTCACACGCACATATCTGCCCCTGGGCAGTTTTTCGGAGAGGAGGCCTGAGGCTATACGGTACTTCAGCTTCCGCTTCCGGTCACAGGCCGTGACCTTCTGCAGACGGGTCAGGTCACTGTTATGGGCGAGGTCTGCGAGTTTGACTTTCTTCGCCACAGGGTAATGTCAATGGTCCAGGAGAGCACCAGGTACGTCAACTA
>CADAIF010000168.1:4381-6860 GCA_902787905.1 uncultured Lachnospiraceae bacterium | reverse complement strand
AGCATATCTGTAAAAGAGGCTGTCATGGCCGACACAGAGACCGATCAGGACGTTCAGATCGGTATGGGCCGCGTTCAGGTACTTGGCCTGAAGCACAGGATTACACATATTGATGCCCGTATTATGGCAGGCTTCGGGAATACCGACGTCTGCCTTTTTCTGTTCCGCGCATTTGCAGGAGATGGAAATGACCTCAAAGCCCAGCTTCCTGAAATATCCGGCCGCGGTCCCGGCCTCGCTGATCAGACCCACGCAATGGGCCAGACCGATCTTTTGGGCCCCGATCTTCTTCGCGAATTCCGCCGTCTCCTCAAGCCTTGTCATCTTACAGTAGTTTTCCGACTCTGTCTCCGCCGCGGCGATGCTGATCCTGCGGATCTCCTCCTTCTCGTACTCCTTCATGGCTTCCTTCAAAACATCCTGCGGGAAATCCCTGCCCGGACAGAAGGGGGGATACTTACCGTCGCCTAAATGACATGATTTGGCCCGACAGTCCGCACATCCGTAGGCCGCTTTCCTGTTCTCTTCCATTTGATCTGCTCCTCTTAAAATCAAAGTCTAATAATAGATCCTCATATTATATATGACAATTGTTACACATTAACCACTCAGATGTCAACATATCAGACAGACCGGCAAAGGCTGTTTTGTCAAGTCCGCGTCTCCATGATAAAATAATAACAAATTCATCATATCGGAGGTAAAATCATGCGTCAATCCTTGCCCCTTCGCTGGATCCTGACCATCATTGCCGTCATCCTGAACGCTCTGGGCGTCGCTTTTATCACGATCGCCGCCCTGGGTACGGTGCCGGCCACCAGTATCCCTGTCGTATGTTCCATTGTCAATGAGAAATATACCGTGGGCACCTATCTGTTTGTTCTCAGTATCATCCAGATCGTCATCCAGATCGTGCTCCTGAAAAAGGACTTCAAGCCCTTTCAGTTTCTTCAGATCATCCCGTCTCTGGTCCTGAGCTATTTCGTCGACTTCTTCATGAGCCTGCTCTCCGGCCTGCCCTTATCCGACTACGGCTTCAAGCTCCTGTGGCTCCTGGTCGGCACGGTGATCCTCTCCTTCTCCATTGCTCTGGAAGTCAAGGTTGACCTGATCTACCTGCCCCTGGACGGTATGAATAAGGCCATCGCCCAGATCACGGGCAAAAGCTTTGAGCTGATCAAGACCATCACCGACTGCAGCATGGTTGCCGTCGCCGTGATCATCATCCTGATCGCGAGGCACGGTCTTTACGGTGTCCGCGAGGGCACGATCATCGCCGCCCTGATCGCCGGATGGCTGGTCAAGATCTTTGGTGAGAAAGTTCTTAAATAATGCAGGCTGCTCTGCGCTGCTTCAAACGGCGCAGGGCAGTATTTTTTACGCAATTCTCAGAGGATGGCCGGCAGATATTTCTGCCGTTCCTTCTCAATGATATCCGCGATCCATTCATGGTCCGCCAGTTCAGCCTCCGCCTCAGCGGCAGATGATACGGCCGCGTAAGCGTCGAAGGTCTCCTGCTTTAAGGCAGTCCTTTCCATGACGGCCTCATCCACCGTTCCCTCACAAAGCAGATGAAAGACAAGGACATTGCGGCTCTGGCCCATTCGGTAGACCCTGGAGACCGCCTGGTTTGTCAGAGACGGCTTGATCTGAGGCTCGCAGAAAATGACCACGCTGGCCGTCTGGATATTGAGGCCCGTGCCGCCGGCCTGAACCTGGCAGACAAGCACGCTCCCTTCCGGCGCCTGCGTAAAACGGTCAATGACCTGCTGCCGCTCAGCCGGCGGAAGACTCCCGGTGATCACGCCCACGCAGCGGCTGCCCAACAGAGCGGCCATCTTCGAAACCGTTTCCCGGAAGAAGGAATAAACGATCACCTTCCGCTTTTCCTCCGCGGCCTGAGTTGTCAGCTCCAAAAGACGCAGGGCCTTGGCGGAGCTCCCCATATCCTCCTGCAGGAATGAGATGCGGCGCATGGCCTGGAAATTCCTGTCCATCACCGCGGCCGCGTAAAAGGCACGGTCCGCATCCGTCATGCTGCACCATTCGATCTCATATTCCACCGACGGCAGTTCTGAAAGCACATGCTCACGCAGCCGGCGCAGATACAAAGGCGCCAGCATTTCCCGAAAGCCCGCAATATGGGCGGCGTAGGCATTCTGCCGCACTTCATCCGCCATATCCGGCCGGATAAAATCGATCAGACTGCACATCTCCTCCACATGATTCTCCAGCGGCGTTCCCGTCATTAAAAGGATCCGCTCCGACTCCTCATCCAGACAGCGGATGTTTTTCGTCCTTTTGGCGTCCGGATTCTTGATATAGTGGGCCTCGTCAATGATCAGCATGGCCAGACGCATCTTACCATCTATATGGTCTGCCAGCTTTTCCATCATCTCATAATTGGTCACGGCGGCGCCGCCGCCCTTCTGCCACTGGGCAAGGGCAGCCTCCCAGCCCGCGCCATGGATCAGACAGG
>CADAIF010000168.1:0-4341 GCA_902787905.1 uncultured Lachnospiraceae bacterium | reverse complement strand
GCCGGACAGACCACCAGAAAATGCCTGCCCGGCGCCTCATTTTCCAGATGCACCATGGCCCCGATGGCCTGAATGGTCTTGCCAAGGCCCATCTCATCCCCCAGCAGGACCCTTTTCTGAGTCAGGATGTATTTGACGCCAAAGGTCTGATAAGCCCTCAGATGCCCACTGAAACCCGTCAGATCCAGCGGAGCCGCGTCGATCGAAGCCGCCAGCTGGGCCGGAATGCTGCTGTAGATCAGCTGCCTGGACATCCTGCTCCCCGCCAGAGACTCCAGAAGCGCGTAAAAGTCCGCCGCCTTTTCCCTGAAATCATGCAGGGCCGCATCTTCAGACAGGCCCCTGATCTCCTGCCAGGAAGCCACCAGACGGCTGACCCGGATAAAGAGAGGCGTCTCGAAAAAAGCTTTCATTTCCATAAAAGCCCGCAGGGTCGTCTCCTTGGCCCCGGCGCCGGAAAACAGCCATCGGAACCGGTTTCTGATCTTCAGCCGGCATGACACATCTTCCACGAAGACATGGAGCTGGTCAGCCAAAGCCTTACTCTCCTCCCTGAGAGCATCCCCCTTCAGACACTGATCCAGCTTCAGTACCAGCGCCAGATGGTCCGGCGAGGAATCCGCCCCGTCCAGACGTATCGTCTCATTTTTAGAGAGCTGGTCACAAAACTTGGCCAGAAGGTCCCGGATAGCGGTAACCTGCGCCTGACCGATGCCCTTAATGCCTGCCAGTTCACTGTCAGATGCCGCATGAAGCTGGCCCAGATCCGTAAAACCGGCACTTTTAAGGGCGCCCACCCGGATACTGGCCTTCGCCTGGGCCAGTTCATCCACAGAGACCCGCGAAAGACTATGTACTGCCTGCTTCATCAGCAGCCTGTCAGCCGCCGCCTTCACCGCCTCCGGCTGAGATACGGACGCCGACATCAGGTCCTGCATCTCCTGATCCAGAGCCTTCAGGGCATACTCAAGCTTTTTTGCTTCTTTAAAATCAATCATGATACTCCATAACAGAGGCGGCATAAATGGCTGCCGCGTGGTAAAGTGCAGCGTCATCTGTGTGGAAGGCCGGCCTGTGCAGATCCTCCGGCGCATCTCCCGGCGCGGTGGAGCCCACCCAGTAGAAAAAGGCCGGAGCAAACTGCCTGTAAAGCGCAAAGTCCTCACTGGCCAGAGAAGGCACCGCATCGGTCAGCTGACAACCGGCGGCCAGCGCGCATTTTTCGGCAATGGCCCTCATCCGGGCCGTATTAAAGACTGTCGGGATACGCTCCTCCCAGTGGATCTCAGATGTACATTCATAAGCCAGGGCCGTGTTCTCCACAAGGGTCTTCACCCGGTCGATGGCCCGGTCAAGGGCCGCGTCCGATAAGGACCTCACCGTGCCCTTAATGGTCACCAGGTCCGCCACCACATTGGCCGGCCGGCCGCCCTCGATCATGTTAATGGATAAGACCACATTTTCCATAGGACTGATGTTCCGGCTCACCACGGTCTGCAAAGCCATGATCAGGGCACTGCTGCAGACGATGGGATCGATATTCAGATGCGGCATGGACCCGTGGCCGCCTGACCCATGGATCAGGATCTCGAAATTCCGCTTGGCCGACATCAGTGCCCCCTCATGGCAGGCCACCGTGCCGGTGGTCAGAGACGGCCAGTTATGCATGCCGAAGCAGGCCTCCGGATGAATAAAGTCAAAAAGCCCGGCATCGATCAGTGTCCTGGCACCGGTAGTGCCCTCCTCCGCCGGCTGGAAAACAAAATCTACAGAGCCTCGTAAAAGGCTCTCCGCCTTCGCCCTTTTCAGACACAGAGCCGCCCCCAGCAAAGCGGCGGTATGAAAGTCATGGCCACAGGCATGCATGACATTCGGCACCCTGGACTTCCATGGACTCTCAAAAACCTCCGACTGAGGCAGGGCATCGATATCCGCCCTGAGCATGATCTCCGGTCCCTTCAGGGTCCCCGTCAGCCTGGCGACCAGCCCCGTCGGGGCCGGCACCGGCAGAAATTCAAAGCCGCCGGCCGCTTCCAGAAAGGCCCGTATCTTTTTCGTGGTCTCATATTCCTGCCTGGACAGCTCCGGATACATATGCATATCCCGCTTGAAATCCAGCACTAAAGCATATTCTTCATCTGTTAACTGACAGTTCATCTTAAGACTCCCATCTTTATTTTTACATGTTTTTATAGTAACATACTCGGCGCAAAAAAGCTATGCACGCAAATAGCCCCGGAGGTCTTTTAAACCCCCGGGGCTGTGCCTTATCAGAGACGCCAGGCGCCTTCCTTTAAGATTTCATCAGGCTTCATCGTCCTTCTTCCGGTTTTTGATGGCAAATGCCATACCCAGAGCCGAAAGGGCCAGAAGCGCTGTCCATGCTGCGATCGGGCTTTCATCACCGGTCTTTACAGATGAGCCGGACTTACTCTTGCTGCCTGTCTTAGATGCTGTGCCGGACTTGTCGGTCTTATCGTTCTTGCCGGAACCATCGTCCTTCTTGACCGTGTAGGCATCCTCGTAAGCCACATGCGTTGTCGCATTCTCCCTGATGTCGAATGCAGCGCTGTCGCCCTTGGTCTGAACGCCATCGTCAACCTGGTATGTGACAGTAACATCTTTACCGTTAATATCCTTTGTTGTCTCTGTTACTGTGTAGCTGCCCACCTCAATACCTTTGATCTTCAGCGTGTACACTTTGGTACCGGCCTTATGCTCAAAGTCTTTCAGTGTCAGTTTAGCCTCTTCGCGGCTGGATGTGAGTGTGCCGTCAGCCTTCAGATACTTGCCATCAGATGTCTTGATCTCAAATGTCAGAGCACCTTCAGCCTCTTCTTCGGTCACATCTCCCTTGATCGTCTTGGTCAGTTCGAGGTCACCCTTCTTACCGTCTTCCTTCTTCATGTAGTTATCCTCGAACGCGACGGTCGTTGTCTCGTCAGCCTTCACTTCAGCCTTCGCGGAATCGCCTTCGACTGCCTCGCCGTTATTCACGGAGTAGGTCACTGTAACTTCCTTACCGGTGATATCCTTGGTAGTCTCGGTCACGGTGTAGTTGCCAAGGTCAATACCTTCCAGCTTCAGTGTGTAAGTATTTGCTGCTTCGTCGTAGTCGAATGCTTTAAGTGTCAGGGTGCCTTCCTTCTCGTCTTCTGTCAGAGTCTTGTCGGCCTTGACATACTTGCCATCCTCGGTCCTGATCACGAATGTCAGAGCGCCTTCGGCCTCTTCCTTGGTGACATCGCCCTTGATGGTCTTGGTCAGTTCAAGGTTACCCTTCTTCTCAACGACTGTCTGATCTGTGTAGTCATCCTCGAATGCTACGCTTGTGGTCTCGCCGTCCTTCACTTCAGCCTTCGCGGAATCGCCCTCAACCTTTTCCCCGTTGTTCACGGAGTAGGTCACTGTGACTTTCTTACCGGTGATATCCTTGGTAGTCTCGGTCACGGTGTAGTTGCCAAGGTCGATGCCTTCCAGCTTCAGTGTGTAAGTATTTGCTGCTTCGTCGTAGTCGAATGCTTTAAGTGTCAGGGTACCTTCCTTCTCGTCTTCTGTCAGAGTCTTGTCGGCCTTGACATACTTGCCATCCTCGGTCCTGATCACGAATGTCAGAGCACCTTCGGCCTCTTCCTTGGTGACATCGCCCTTGATGGTCTTGGTCAGTTCAAGGTTACCCTTCTTCTCAGTCGGTGCAGTCTTCTCATACTCGTCGGTGATCTCAGCTGTAACCTTTTCACCATCCTTGACTTCTGCGGTTGCTTCTGTCCTGGAGGAGTCTTTCAGCTTATAGCCGTCGATCAGTGAGTTGGTCTCGGTTACTGTATAAGTGTCTTCCGGCACATCCTTGAAGGTCTTGGTCCAGGTCTTGCCGCCGTCTTCTGTTACGAAGCCGTCTGCAGTTCCCAGTGTCAGTTCAACCTTCTCGTCAGAGATGTTGCCATCCTTGTCCAGCCACTTGCCTTCTGAGGTCTTCAGCCATCCTTGTCCAGCCACTTGCCGTCGGAGGTCTTGACCTCGAACTTCAGTGCAGCCTTCTCAAGTTCTTCTTCCGTGACATCGCCGCCGACTGTCTTCCTGATGATCAGGTCGCCCTTCTTATCAGTCGGGCCTTCCTTCTCATACTCATCGGTGATCTCAGCTGTTGCTTCCTTACCATCCTCAACTTTCGCGGTTGCTTCTGTCCTGGAGGAGTCTTTCAGCTTATAGCCGTCGATCAGGGCATTTGTCTCGGTTACTGTATAAGTGTCTTCCGGCACACCCTTGAAGGTCTTGGTCCAGGTCTTGCCGCCGTCCTCGGTTACGAAGCCGTCTGCAGTTCCCAGTGTCAGTTCAACCTTC
>CADAIF010000167.1 GCA_902787905.1 uncultured Lachnospiraceae bacterium | reverse complement strand
AGCCCGACCGGCCGGTCGGGCTTTTATTGTGTCAGGATATTGGGGCCAATATAATGGCTTACCTGAATAAAGAAACGAGTCTGGCGATGAGTCCCTTATTCTCGCTCTTAAGAGAGAAGGGCTCACAGTACTCATAACGCTCGGACCTCATCCACTCCGGCTCGCGATCGTAAACGACATAGTTACCATAATCAATAGAATTGTGAATAGACATTTTTAAGTACCTCCCGATTTATTGTAAAATAGCTTGTTGTTTTTGTTTTCAGTAACTATAATAACAAAAATAATCGGGAAAACAATGGGCTCAAAAGGGGAATATTCACCAAATAATTGTGCCGTAAGCACAAGAATTACCTTCTGCTGACCTTTACACCGTTCTTTTCTTCATAATAATGGATCAGGCCGCTGTGATCCTGATTGCCCATGCCTTCGTCGATCAGGTGGGACATCATCCGGTGGATCTCCTCGGAAAGCGGCAGGCTGGCGCCGACGGCTTTGCCTGTTTCCAGGATGTTATTCAGGTCCTTGCGGTGCGTGATCAGAGTACCGCCGGGCGTGAAATCGCCCTCAAGGACATGGGGCATACGGACATCCATGACCGTACTCTGGGCAAAGCCTGCCCGGATAGCTTCAAATACTTTGGCCGGATCCACATCCGCCTTGGCGGAAAAGGCAAAGGCTTCGGCCATGGCGGCCAGATTTCCGGCCACGATGATCTGATTGGCCAGCTTGGCAATGCTGCCTGCGCCGGCTTCGCCCACCAGGGTATGGGTCCGTCCCATGATCTCAAAATAGGGGACCAGAGTCTCATAGTCCGCCTGACTGCCGCCGGCCATAAAGGCCAGAGTAGCATTAATGGCCCCGGTATCACCGCCTGAGACCGGGGCGTCCATATAGTGAATGCCGGCCTCGGAAAGCTTCTGATGGAAGCTGCGGGCCTGGGCAGCGCTGATACTGGTCATATCACAGATCAGCGTGCCGGGACGAAGGTCCGGCAGCATGCCGGGCTTTTCATCTTTACCGAACAGGATCTCCTGAACGACCTGGCCGTTGGAGACGATCAGGAAGATAATATCACACGCCTCAGCCATCTGTTTCAGGGAAGCAGGGATGGCGCCGTGCTCTGCAACGACAGGCGCTTTCTTATTATTCTCGTAGACTAAAACCTTGCAGCCGGCTTCAGCCAGATGAATGGCCATGGGGCAGCCCATAATGCCGACACCGATAAATCCTAATGTATGTTTCATGTTGTTTGACGCTCCTTATAATGATTCTGAATTAATAGTAACCAAGAAATGTCCGTCGTGCAAGGAAAATCCATTTGATACCGGGCGCATCTTATACTATAATGTTAAATTATCAAAACACAAAAGAGGTAGATACATGTCAGGAAGTCAAAAAACACAGGAAAAGAAGGCAAATACCAAAAACGGCATCCTGCGCCTGGTCTTCGTCGTGATCGCGATACTGCTGGAGATCGGTCTGATGGTTCTTATTTACATGACGGGCTTATCCCGGTATCCGCAGATTTACGCCGCCGTCAGCCGCATAGCCGCCACCCTGCTGGTTCTGGGTATTTACAGCCAGAATAAGACGCCCTCCATGAAAATGCCCTGGATCATCCTGTTTCTGGTCTTCCCGGCCGTGGGCATCTCCTTATACCTGATGATCGGTCTGTCCGGCTCCACAGCCCGGGCCAGAAAACGGTTTGCGCTGGCGGATGCCAGGCTTATGCCTTATCTGGTCCAGGATGCGGCAGCGGAAGATGCGCTGAAGGCGGCAGATCCCTCCTGCAGCGCCGTCAGCAGATACATCCTCAGGGAGAGTCAGTATCCCCTCTGCGCCAATACCCATGTGGTCTATTATCCGGATGCCGCCCTGGCTCTGGAGGCTCAGAAAGAGGCCCTGCGTTCGGCAAAGTCCTTCATCTTCATGGAATATTTTACGATCGAGAATGCCAGAGCCTGGCAGGAGATCGAGGAGATCCTGGCTGAAAAGGCAGCGGAGGGCGTGGAGGTCCGCGTCTTTTACGATGACTTTGGCAGCATCGCGGTGATCAATCATGATTTTGCCGACAGGCTGGAGAAGCGGGGGATCCGCTGCCGCGTTTTCAATCCCATGATTCCCCTGCTCAATATGTTCCTGAACAACAGAGACCACCGAAAGATCACGATCGTTGACGGCAGGATCGGCTTCACCGGCGGCTATAACATGGCCGATGAGTATTTCAATATCACCTCGCCCTACGGGCACTGGAAGGATACGGGCATCCGTCTGGAGGGGGAGGCCGTCAGGTCCATGACCGTGGCTTTTCTGGAGATGTGGAATGCCGTCCGGGCCGATGACGAGGACGATGTGGTCTTCGAAAAATATCTTGGCGAAGCCTGCCCGGTGAAAGAGGCTCAGGGCTTTGTCCAGTTTTACGCGGATACGCCCATGGACAAAAAGCCGGTGGGAGAGGACGTCTACATGGGCATGGTCAGACGGGCCCAGAACTATATCTACTTTATGACCCCTTACCTGATCATTACCGATGAGATGAGCCGGCAGCTGAGGCTGGCGGCCAAGAGCGGGGTGGACGTCCGGATCATCACGCCGGGCATCCCCGACAAGAAGATCATCTATCAGGTGACCCGGTCCTACTACAGCGCCCTGGCCTCGGACGGGGTCCGCATTTATGAGTACACGCCGGGCTTCTGCCATGCCAAGATGTGTGTGTCCGATGATATCATCGCCACCTGCGGCACGATCAACATGGACTACCGCAGTCTTTACCATCACTTTGAGGATGGCTGCCTTCTGGCCGGCAGTCAGGCCGTCGCAGATATGCGGGCCGATTTTGAAGAGACCTTTAAGGTCTGCACTGAAGTTACTGAGAAATACCGCAGCGGCCGTTTTGCCGCCCTGCGTTTCGGACAGCTGGTGCTGCGTCTTTTTGCCTCTCTGATGTAGGAGAGGCATTTTTTTTGTGTAACTGTTGACAAGCAAACTATTACTATGAAAAAATTCTCACCGATACGCGTATTGATCGCCGCAGTCATCTATCTGCTTCTGGCCATGCTTGCCGCCTCAAGCGGCCTCATCCACCCCGCCTGCTTTGCCTAAGGCTGAGACGCTCAAATAAGGGGTGGAAGCCTGAAAGGCGGGTATGATATACTGTAAGCAGGCCATAGATACTGCAGACTCAGAAAGGCAGGTAAACGCCTATGACGACTTACAGAATCAAACGCAGCGCCTTCATACTGCCCGGTCTGATCTGGGCAGCGGGGCTTTTACTCATTATCTATTACGCGCCGAAAACCGTCTATCTGAACGGGATGGTCGCGCTGGGCTTTCTGCTCCTGTGCGCGGCCACCTTCCTGGCCCTCTTTGTCCTGGCCCGGGAGTACGACAAGACCGATAAACCCTGGCCGGCGATCATAGACAGCCTCTTTCCCCATTTTCCGGTCATTGAGGATAAAACGGATCAGATGCGGCAGCTCACCGGTTTTCGACAGAGCTACAGCGACTTCCTGGCGGGCCGTCAGGAGGATGAAAACAGTGCCTTGCAGGATTTTACGACCCAGCTGATGTGGCACAGCATCTCCCTCCAGAAAAAGCGTCTGATGAAACATCATCTGACCATGGAGATGGTATCTGAGCGCAGGGACTATTCCCGAAAGGGCGGTTTTATCCGGGAGAGCAAGTATTTCGACGGCAGATACCGGGTGAAGGATATCTACGAAGAGATCTCGGCCCTGCGGACCTTCAGGCAGGGCGGCAAGATCATCGGGCAGGTCAGGGATAAGGAAACGGCGCATTATGTCCTGCTTTCCGCGAAGCAGACAGGGGCGGGCAGGATCATCTGCCCCAACTGCGGCAGCACAACGACGCGGGAAAACCTGATCAACGGCTGCGACTACTGCGGCACACGTTTTTCTGTCGAGGACATGGAAAACAAGGTCGACAGCTTCGGCTTAAGACGCGATTTCCGCACAGGCATCAGCAAAAGAGACGCGGTCAAGGAGGTCATGATGCCCTGGGTCACCCTGATCACCCTCCTGCCTCTGGTCTACTTCAGCCTGATCGGCGCCATTGTCTACATGCCTGGCGAAAGCATCCTGATCCGGCTGATCGCGGGTATTCTGGCAATGGTTCTTCTGGGACT
>CADAIF010000166.1 GCA_902787905.1 uncultured Lachnospiraceae bacterium | reverse complement strand
ATTCCCCAGCTTCTGACCAACAGGGCTCAGGATTTTCTGGATACGGCTAAGACCCTTCACGGCATGGGCTATGAGGAGGTCAACCTCAATCTGGGCTGTCCCTCCAAAACCGTAGTCTCCAAGGGCCGGGGCGCGGGTTTTTTAAAGGATCCCGACGGGCTGGAAGCTTTTCTGGACCGGGTCTTTTCTAAAGCGGACATGAAGGTCTCCTTAAAGACCAGGATCGGTTTCGAAAGGCCGGAGGAGTTTGACCGGCTGCTGAAGATCTACGGGCGTTTTCCTATTTCCGAGCTGATCGTCCATCCCAGAACCGGCAGAGACATGTATAAGGGCCGGCCGGACATGGCGGCTTTTCAAAAAGCAGTGGACCAATTGGCCATACCAATTTGTTATAACGGTGATGTGATGACCGCGGCGGATGGTCAGAATTTTAACATGCATTATCCGCAGATCACCCGGCTCATGGCCGGCAGGGGCCTTCTGGCGAACCCGGCCCTGGCCCGGGAGCTTCATGGCGGACCGCCGCTTCAGGCTTCGGAGCTGACCCTTTTTCATGACCGGCTTCTGGCTGGCTATGATGAACGCATGGCCGGGTCCAAAAAGGTCCTGTCCCTGATGAAGGAACAGTGGCAGTACTGGCGGCTGGGTTTTGCGGGTGAGACGAGAGCCCTCACGGACCGCCTGCTCCGGGTGACGGACCGGGACCTTTATCTGAAACTCGTGAATGAGATTTTTGCTTCCTTTGCCGAGGACCGGAAGGGGGTCTGATATGAAATACTACGGGACACTTGGCAGTGCCTGCGCGGATCAGGGCATTCTGGAAAGGATGTTCGCCTGCGGGATGACGGGCCTTCGTCTGAATACCTCCCACAGCAGTCTGGCCTCGGCCATGGACTGGATCCTGATGGCGGACCGGGCGGCTTCAGCCGCCGGATGTGACTGGCAGCTGCTGATCGACCTGGTGGGGCCGGAGCTGCGGATCGGCCGTTTTGAGGCGCCCCTTTCCCTGACGGAAGGGCAGGAAATCCTTCTGAGAGCCTTCGGGCAGTCACCGCTCCTTTCAGGGGCCGTACCAGTGCCGGCGGAGCTGTTGCAGCATCTGACGCCGGGACAGTTTCTGCTTCTGGATGACGGGAAGATCCGTCTGAAGGTCATGGCCTGTAAGCGTGATCAGGTCACGGCGCAGGTGATCCGGGGCGGTCTGCTTTTACCCTCCAAAAGTCTGACCATTGAAGGGCGGGAGGTCCATCTGCCGGCCCTGACGGCGGAGGATCTTGAAAATATCCGCTTTGCCGGAAGCATGCAGGGCCTTAAAGGCGCGGGAATCCGGCTGGCGGCCGTCATGCAGCCCTTTGTCAGAAGCAGGGCGGACCTTCTGGCTGTACGCCAGGCTCTGGATTCGGCCGGACTTAAGGATACTCTGGTCATGGCAAAAATAGAAAGCCGTGAAGGGGTGCGGGCCTTTAAGAAGCTTCTGCCGGCCATGGATTATGTGGTGATCGCCCGGGGGGATCTGGGCACGAGCGTGGGGCTGACAAAGCTCCCCTCTGTCCAGCGTTATCTGGAGACCCTGTGTCACAGGGAGGGCAGGCCCTACATGATCGTCACCCAGCTTCTGGATTCCATGACCCGTTCGCCGGTGCCCACAAGGGCGGAGGTTTCCGATATTGCCCATGCGGTTTATGACGGCGCGGATTCCCTGATGCTGACCGGGGAGACGGCTGTGGGCGCTTATCCCGAACAGGCCATGCGCTGCCTGGTGGAGACGGCCGGGGAAGCCTTAAGCTTCCGGCGGCTGGGAGAAAGAATGCTGACAGACATTTGAGGATGACACATTTAAAGCAATAAATTGTCAATCAATAAACAATCTTTTGAAGTGTACGAATAAAATTGTGGACATTTTTCTAAAAAAAGAACTGGACAAATTCTGTCAGTCATCTTATAATACAAGCTAGTTTTGTATTTTTTTAAGTACAATGAAAGAAGGAAAGGAGAGAGGAAACTTATGGAATTACAGATTCAGGATCTGGTTACATCTATTCGTAAAGAAGGGATCGATGCAGCCAATTCGGAAGCCGAGTCCATTCTTGCAGAGGCTAAGAAAAAGGCGGAAGCGATCATCAGCGACGCCAGAGCTGAGGCAAAAAGAACCCAGGAAGCTTCTGAAAAAGAGATCAGTATTCTCAGGGAGAGCGCGATCGTCAGTGCCGATCAGGCCAAGAGAGACGCTATGCTGGCCTTCAAATCCGAAGTACAGTCTGCCTTTGAAAAAATCTTATCTGCGAAAGTCCAGAAGTCACTTGACGGTGTTGCGCTCGGAAAACTGATCCGCGCTGCAGTCAATGGGGAGGATGTATCCGCCTACAAAGCTGAGGTTGCTGAGGTCAGCGACGCGCTTAAGGCAGAGCTTGCCGAGGAGATCAAAGCAGGTCTGACTATCTGCCCGACCAAAGCTGTCAAGGCCGGTTTCAGACTGTCCGCAAAGGACGGTTCCGGTTACTTTGACTGCTCTGATGATGAGATCATGCAGATGCTCATGCCGCATTTCAGAAACCTCGATCTTTAAAGAGGAGGCTTTAAATGGCTTCATATTATTACCTTGTTGCAAGCCTGCCTGAGCTCAGTTCGGACGGTGATATGCCCATGACCTATGAGGAGTTTCTTCTCAACTGTCAGGGGAACGTCAGCGAGGAGACCTTCAAGAGGCTCGAGTCACTGACCCTTTTATCATCGGAAGGCCCGCTCCTTAAGGAATGGGCTGCCACCTACGGCAATCTGATCAGGGAGCTGAATTCTCAGAGAAGCATGGCTCTGGGTAAGCAGTATACGTCTGATTTTGACAAGGACGGTATGAATACCCAGGTGGTCACTGCGGCACTTTCCGCCAAAAACCCGTTGGAGGCGGAACAGGTCCTTCTCGACTATGAGTTCGAGCTTCTTGATACGCTGGTTGGTCTGCACACATTTGATGATTACGTATTATTCGGATACGCGCTCAAGCTGAAGCTTCTGGAGCGTAAGAGCTGCTTTGAAAAGGAGAAAGGCAATGCCGAGTTCAAGCGTCTCTTCGACCAGGCCCAGCAGCGTGTATACAGCTTATAATGGGAGAAAGTCAATGGAAACATTAACAGGACGTGTAACCGGAGTTAACGGCAACCTCTTGAAGGTCAGTTTCGAAGGCTCCGTTCGTAAAAATGAAGTTGGTTATGTCATGGTCGGTGACAAACGCTTAAAGGGCGAGGTCATCCGTATTGCCAACGGCGAAGCCAGCATGCAGATTTACGAGATGTCAGAGGGCATCAAGGTCGGCGACCCTGTGGAGTTCACAGGCGAGCTGATGAGCGTTGAGCTCGGGCCCGGCCTCCTGACACAGGTATATGATGGTCTCCAGAATCCCCTTCCCGATCTGGCGAAGCAGTGCGGATTCTTCCTGGAGAGAGGTGTCTACATGAATCCCATTCCGGATCGTGACTGGGATTTCACACCTGTCGCCGCTGTCGGAGACAAGGTCGTGGCCGGCGATACGCTGGGCACAGTACCGGAAGGTATCTTCACACATCAGATCATGGTTCCCTTTACCACAAGAGGTGAGTGGACCGTTAAATCTATCAATCCGAAGGGTTCTTACAATGTCAGATCCACCATCGCTGTCATCGAGAATGACAAGGGTGAGGAGAAGGAGCTCTCCATGGTCTTCACACAGCCCATCAAGCAGGCCGTGAAGTGCTATGACGAGAGGCTTCGTCCTGACGAGCCCCTGGTCACAAAGATCCGCTGTATCGACGCTTTTCTGCCTGTTGCCAAGGGCGGTACCTTCTGTGTTCCCGGTCCTTTCGGCGCCGGCAAGACAGTTCTACAGCATCTGGAGGCCAAGAACTCCGAGGCGGATATCGTTATCGTGGCGGCCTGCGGCGAGCGTGCCGGTGAGGTCGTTGAGGTTCTGACCGAGTTCCCGGAGCTTGAGGACCCGAAGACTGGCCGTTCTCTGATGGAGAGAACGATCATCATCTGTAATACATCTTCCATGCCGGTTGCTGCCCGTGAGGCTTCCTGCTACACCGCAGTTACCCTGGCTGAATATTACAGGCAGATGGGTCTGGATGTCCTTCTGCTTGCCGATTCCACAAGCCGTTGGGCACAGGCCATGCGTGAGATGTCCGGT
>CADAIF010000165.1 GCA_902787905.1 uncultured Lachnospiraceae bacterium | reverse complement strand
ACAGTCTGAATGACTATGCTGCCAGCATCATTGAAGGTGTCATCCTTTTCTTCATTCTGGGCAGTGAGTTCTTTATCAACTACAAGCTGATCTTCAGAGGCAGCAGGGTAAAGGAGGTGCAGGTCAATGAACAGTAGTCTGATCGCCTGGATCCTGAGGGCAATTCCCTTCGGGACGATCATTATGTTCGGTTCTATGGGTGAGATCATGACTGAGAAATCGGGCAACCTGAACCTGGGTGTTCCGGGTATCATGTATCTGGGCGGCTTTGCCGGTTTCTCCTCCGCCTATCTTTATGAGCGGTCCGCGGCTGCTCCCAACGGTCTTGTCTGTGTGATCCTGTCTCTTTTCTGCGCCATTGCCGCATCTATGGTCGGCGGACTGATCTACAGCTTTCTGACGGTCACCCTGCGTGCCAACCAGAACGTTTCCGGTCTGGCCCTGACCACCTTCGGTATGGGTGTGGCCAACTTCTTCGGTGTTTTTCTGCTGAACGGCGCCAGTTATACGGCAGCACCACTGGCTTACGCGACTTATTCCAAAAAGATCCCTGTTCTGTCTACGAACTTCGGTCTGATCAGTCAGATCTTTTTCAACTATGGTTTCCTGGTCTATGTCGCCATTGTTGTGGCGGTGATCGTACATATCGTACTCAATCACACCCGTGTGGGTCTGAACCTGAGGGCCGTGGGAGAGAACCCGGCCACTGCGGACGCGGCCGGCATCAACGTGACAAAATATAAGTATCTGGCAACCTGCATTGGCGCAGGCCTGTCCGGTATCGGTGGTCTTTACTATGTTCTGGATTACAACCAGGGCATCTGGGCGACCACAGGTCAGATCGAGGCTCTGGGCTGGCTGGCCCTGTCTCTGGTCATTTTCACCACCTGGAAACCGCTGAATGCCATCTGGGGCGCCTATCTTTTCGGCACCCTCTACTGGCTCTATCAGTTCCTGCCCAGTGTTATTGGTATCCGGGTATCCAGTTCCGTCACGGACCTGGTCCAGATGGTGCCTTACGTTGTAACCATGATCGTTCTGATCGCTGTCAGCTTCCGAAAGAAGAAGGAAAATCAGCCGCCCGAAAGCCTGGGCCTTTCCTACTTCAGAGAGGACAGATAATAAGTGCTTTTACAAAGGCTGCCGCTTTCTTCTGCGGCAGCCATTCTTAAAAAGGAGAGAAGAGATCAATGATCTATTTTCAGTGTGATTACGCGGAAGGCGCGCACCCCAGGATCATGGAGCGTCTGATGGAGACCAATATGGAGCAGTCCCTGGGCTACGGGGAGGATCCCTACAGTGAGAAGGCCAGAGACCTGATCAGGAAGGCCTGCGGCCAGCCCGAAGCCATGGTTCAGTTCCTGGTCGGCGGCACGCAGACCAACGCGACGGTGATCGACAGCATCCTGCGTCCCTATCAGGGTGTCCTTTGCGCGGCCAGCGGCCATATCAACTGCCATGAGACCGGCGCCATCGAAGCCGGCGGGCACAAGGTTCTGGCCCTGCCCTGCGGCCCTGAGGGCAAGATCACGGCCGGGCAGATCTACGAAGCCTACCGGTCCCATATGGACGACGCCACGGCAGAGCACATGGTGCAGCCGGGCATGGTCTATATCTCCAATCCCACCGAGAACGGGGCTATTTATTATAAGAAAGAACTGGAAGAGATCAGTCATGTATGCGCGGCCTGCGGTCTGCCCCTGTTTGTTGACGGCGCCAGGCTGGGCTATGGCCTGATGGCGCCGGATAATGATCTGACCCTGAATGATCTTGCCGACCTGTGTGACGTCTTTTACATCGGCGGCACCAAGGTGGGCGCCCTCTTCGGGGAAGCAGTGGTCATCACCAATCCGGCCCTGATGAAGGATTTCCGCTATATGATCAAGCGTCACGGCGGCATGATGGCCAAGGGGCGTCTTCTGGGTCTCCAGTTTCTGGTTCTTTTTGAGGACGGTCTGTACTGGGAGATTTCCCGGCACGCCATCCGTCTGGCCATGCGGCTTCGAGAAGGCTTTCGGGAATGCGGTCTTAAATATTACGCAGATGTGAACACAAACCAGCAATTTCCCATTATTCCGGATGCCTGGCTGGAAACGCTTTCAAAAAAATATGCCTTTTCCGAGTGGGGAAAGATGGACGAAACGCATACGATTGTCCGATTTTGTACAAGCTGGGCAACTGAAGCCGAGAGTGTTGAGGCAGTAATTGAAGACATCAGAAAATTATCTGACAAATAGCGTAAAATCTGTGAAATAATTGTTAAATAGTCCTTTTAATTAAAAGAAGTCTTTGTAATCTTTTTGAAATAATTTGGAAACAGACTTGAAATATGGCCCCCCTCCTGTTATAATACTGGTAATTGATTGTATACAAGACATAGCATGATTATGTTGTTTTAGAAATTATCAGCATGACAGGAGGGGCAAGTTTAATGAAAAGAAGCAAGAAACTGATCAAATATCTTCTTGTAGCTGTACTCAGTCTTTCCATGGCAGTACCCGCAATGGCGGCTACCAAGGCTGAAGTGCAGAGTCAGATCGCAAACCTGAAAAGTCAGCAGGCCGAGCTGGAATCCCAGCTGGCGGAGTTAAAGCAGAATAAAACTGATACAGAGAGCTATATTGCAGAGCTCGACGAAAAGATTGAGGTCTACAGAAAGCAGGTCGAGGATATTTCCGCACAGATCATTCAGACAGAAGCGGAGATCACCGTTACGCAGGAGAATCTTGAGCAGGCCAAGGAGGATGAGCAGGTCCAGTACGCTGCACTTAAGGCCAGGATCAAGGCAATGTATGAATCTGGAGATGATGATTACGTTCAGGTTCTGCTGGGCTCCGGCGATTTAAAGGCTTTACTGAATGATCAGGAGTACATTTCCAAAATCAATGAATATGACCATAATCTTCTGGTAAAACTTCAGGAGACCAGGGACAAGATCGCGGCTTACGAGGCCGAGCTTGAGGAGAAGAAGGAGCTTCAGGAGGCTCAGAAGGAAGAGCTTCAGCTGGAGCAGGAATCCCTCGAGAAGGTTGTTGCCCAGAAGCAGGAAGAGCTGATCGCGATCGGCGCTGATATTGACAGTGTCAATTCCTCTATCTCCAGCAACCAGAGTGAGATCGACGCCAACAACCAGCTTCTGGCCGAGATTGAAGAGGCTGAGCGCAGAGCCGCTGAGGAAGCCGCCCGTAAGGCAGCCGAGGCAGAGGCAGCAGCGAAGAGAGCCGCTCAGGAAGAGGCAACCCGTCAGGCGGCAGCCGCAGCTTCCTACGATGACGATGATGAGGAGGATTCATCAAGCAGCTACAGCAGTTACAGCAGCTATGATGATGACGATGATGATGATGAGGATTACTCATCTTCCTCCTCTTCCTCCGGTTATGAGGATACATCCAGCAGCTACAGCTCCACAGGCTTTATCTGGCCCTGCGGCGCAACCTACATCACATCCTATTTTGGTTACAGAAGCTCACCGACAGCAGGTGCAAGCTCCTACCATCAGGGTATTGATATCGGCGCCGGTTACGGTGCTTCCATCTGGGCTGCAGCAAGCGGTACAGTCACCACAGCATCCTACAGCAACGCGATGGGTAATTATGTTGTGATCAGCCACGGCAATGGTGTTTCCACTGTCTATGAGCACTGCAGCGCTCTCTATGTCAGCGCAGGTCAGTATGTATCTCAGGGTGAGACGATCGCAGCTGTCGGTTCCACAGGTATCTCCACCGGTGCACACCTTCACTTTGGTGTTTCCGTCGGCGGTTCCTATGTCAACCCGCTGTCCTACGTCAGCCCGTAATGAACTGAACATTTCCCGAAAGGGTATAAAAAAGGCAGCTGCCCGTGAAAGGCAGCTGCTTTTTAAATTGCAATCATCATTATTTCAAAGCCTTTTTCAGCAGAGCGGAGATCTCCTCCAGCTTGGCTTCCCTGTCCTCGCCCTCAGCATTGCGGACACAGTGCTGCATATGGGCGTCCAGGATTTCCGCATTGACCTTTTTCAGGATGGCAATGGTGGACATGATCTGGTTGGAAATATCGATACAGTATTTATCCTCGTCGATCATTTTGTTGAGACCATCGATCTGACCCCTGGCTGTATTTAAAAGGCGGCGGATGCTTTGTTTGTCAGCCTGCATATGATTCACCTCCGGCACTCCCCCTCCCGGGGGGG
>CADAIF010000164.1 GCA_902787905.1 uncultured Lachnospiraceae bacterium | reverse complement strand
TGCCCGTCCTGCTTCTGATCAGCCGCCTGTCGGAGCGTTTTGACAGTCATCTGATTTATGATCATAAGGAAGAAGCGGCCCGGGAAAAAGAGATGGCGGCGCGGGTCCGGCAGGAGGATCCCTTATTCTCCATCCAGAGCTTTTTCGGCGGTATCCAGAACAAGCTGGCGGCCATTCACTATGCGGAGTTTCCGGAGGAGATCAACGCTTTTTCTGAGGGCGACCTCTCAAGTTTTTTAGGGGCTTATAAAGATGTGATCGACGTGGATATCCTGAAGATGACCATGGACGCTTATGAGGCGGATCAGGCCCTTCAGAGGGCGGCGGTCAGCGCTAAGCTGCGGCTTCTGGCCCTTAAAGGAAACAAGATCAGGGAAAGGGAAGAGGCGGTCAGACTGACTATGGTCAAAGATGCCCGCTGCAAGACCCAGGCGGTCTGCGGTCCATCTGTATTAAAATGCAGCAGCTGCGGCGCCAGCCTGTCCCTGATGGAAGGAAAGACCTGCGCATACTGCGGGACGAAGATGAACCTGAAACTTTATGATTGGGTGATCGAGGATTATGAACGAGTTTGAAAAGTGAGCTGGAAGAGCTCAGACGCCTGGGCATAAAAAGCAGTAAATTCGGATGATTTGCTGCTTTTTTTCATGCGGCAGTACTGCCGGAGTCCGCTTTCTGACCTTGCATATAAATAACTTTTTCAAATGTGGTTATAACCACATACATAAGCCGTCAGCTCTGTTATAGTTAAAGCACAGAAGACAAGGAGGCAGTAAGTATGAGCTATACAGAGTGGAAAGATAAAGTCAGTGAGTTTAAGAAGGTGGATGTTCGCGGTATCCAGGGAAATATCCGGATGTGAGAGTTTAAGAAGGAGGACATGAACATGGAAACAAAGATGTTTTGCAACCAGTGTGAACAGACCGCAGGCTGTAAGGCCTGCACGGGCACCGTCGGTGTCTGCGGAAAGAAGTCAGATATTGCCTTGCTCCAGGATCAGCTGATCGGTGCCATGATCGGTCTGGCCCGCAGCTTTGACGGCAGCACAAAGCCGTCAGAGCAGACCTGTCAGCTCCTGATCAAAGGGCTCTTTACCACGGTCACAAATGTGAATTTCAACGCATCCACGATCAGGGCGATGATCGATGAAGTCCACGCGGAGAAGGCAAAGATCGCCTCGGATTGCGGCATATGCGCATCTCCCTGCGGCAGGACAGATGATTACGATATGAATCAGATCTGGGACGCAGATGAGGATATACGGAGTCTTAAATCCCTGATCCTGTTTGGCATCAAGGGTATGGCCGCCTACGCTTATCATGCCGGTGTGCTGGGTTATACCGATCAGAAGGTCAATGAGTTCTTCGCCAAAGCCCTTTTCGCTATTGGTGAAGACTGGGGGATGGATGAGCTCCTGCCTGTCGTTCTGGAGGTCGGTGAAGTCAACTTTGCCTGTATGGCGCTGCTTGATAAGGCCAACACAGAAAGCTACGGAAAGCCTGTGCCTGTAAAGGTGCCGCTGAAGGTGGAGAAAGGGCCTTTCATTGTGATCTCCGGCCACGATCTATGCGACCTGAAGCAGCTTCTGGAGCAGACCAGGGATAAGGGCATCAATATCTATACCCACGGCGAGATGCTGCCCGCCCACGGTTATCCGGAGCTTAAGAAATATCCCCATCTCAAGGGCAATTTCGGCACTGCCTGGCAGAACCAGCAGAAGGAGTTTGCCGATCTTCCGGCGCCGATCCTTTTCACGACCAACTGCCTGATGCCGCCGAAGGACAGCTATAAGGACCGTGTCTTCACAACAGAGGTCGTGTCCTATCCTGAGCTGGTCCACATCGGCGATGACAAGGATTTTACGCCCGTTATAGAGAAGGCCCTTGAGCTTGGCGGCTTTAAGGAAGACCGGGAATTTACCGGCATCAACGGCGGCACATGGGTCTACACCGGCTTCAGTCACAGTGCGATCCTGGGTGTGGCCGACAAGGTCATCGATGCCGTAAAGAGCGGCGCGATCAGGAAGTTCCTCCTGGTGGGCGGCTGCGATGGCGCAAGGCCGGGACGTAATTATTACACCGACCTCGTAAAACAGGCGCCTGCCGATACGATCATCCTGACACTGGCCTGCGGCAAGTATCGTTTCAATGATCTGGATATCGGAGAGATTGGCGGCTTGCCCAGGATTATGGATATGGGCCAGTGCAATGATGCCTTCGGCGCGATCAAGGTGGCCGTCGCGCTGGCAGATGCCTTTGGCTGCGACGTCAATGACCTGCCCCTGTCCATTATCCTTTCCTGGTATGAACAGAAGGCTGTCTGTATACTCCTGACCCTGCTTTATCTGGGTATCAAGGACATCCGCCTTGGCCCGACGCTTCCGGCCTTTGTTTCCCCGAATGTACTGAAATTCCTGGTGGATCACTACAACATTGCGCCGACGACAACAGCGGAGGAAGACCTGAAAGCTATTATTACGGCATAAGGGAGACAGAGGGAGACAGGTGACGGTTCTACGTCTCCTGTCTCCCTCCCTCTAATCGTTATTTCCAGACATCGGTATTGTCGATACCGATGTTTTTTTCATGGAAGACGGGATCGATGCCCTGAGCTTTCTGGGCTTCGTAGTCCTTCAGGGTGCGGACCGCGATACCGGACAGCAGCAGGATCACAACGATATTGACGATGGCTTCGATGCCCATGGTGATATCCGCCAGGCTCCAGGCCACGGTGATATTGTTCTGCGCGCCGATGAATATCATCACGGCAGCGGCAATGCGGAAAATGGTCATAAAGGTTTTGTTCTTGCTGATAAAGCGGATATTGGACTCAGCATAGAAATAATTGCCGATAATGGAAGTAAAGGCAAACATGCATACGGCGACGGTGATGATATGGATGGCTCAGGGACCGAACTGCGCAGCAACAGACTGCTGGATCAGGGGGATGCCGTCAAGGGTGCTGTCGGTCTTGTAAACGCCGGTGAGCAGCAGGATGAAGACGGTTGTGGAACAGATCATCAGGGTGTCGATGTAAACGGAGACGACCTGGGCCAGGCCCTGTTTGGCCGGATGCGAAACTTCCGCGGACGCAGATGCATTCGGCACCGATCCCATACCGGCCTCATTGGAGAAGAGTCCGCGCTTGATACCGTAGACCATACAGGAACCGGTAAAGCCGCCAAAGATCGCCCGGAAGTCGAAAGCCGATCTGAAGATCGCTGCAAGGACTGCCGGAATCTCACCGATATTCAGGACGATGATCAGAAGACCCATGATGATGTACATACCGGCCATCACGGGAACCATGACAGATGAACCCCAGCTGATCTTGTCGGTGCCGCCGAAGAAGAGAATCAAAGAGATCACACACAGGATGATGCCGACACCAAAGGGGACCATGCTGTGTTCAAAGTCCGGGACATAATACTGAAGGGCAGATACGATATTGTAAGCCTGCAGGCTGTTAAAACCAAATGCAAAGGTGGCAATCAGGGAAATGGCAAAAATGACGCCCAGCCATCTGGCATTCATCGCGCGCTCGATGTAATAGGCAGGGCCGCCTTTAAAGGTATCCCCGTCCTTATGCTTGTAGATCTGAGCCAGGGTACTTTCGACAAATGCAGATGATGACCCCAGAATGGCCATGAGCCACATTCAGAAGGCTGCGCCGGGGCCGCCTGCGACAATGGCAGTGGCGACGCCGGCCATGTTGCCGGTGCCTACACGAGAGGCGGTGGCGATCATCAACGCCTGGAAGGAAGACACGCCTTTTTCTGTCTGCTTTTTTTCAAACATGCATTTCAGGGATTCGCCGAAAAGCCGAATCTGTACAAAACCTGTACGGACCGAGAAGAAGATGCCGGCCCCGGCCAGAAGATAGATCAGACACCAGGTATAAAGAATGTCATCGAATTTTGAAATTAGTTCTGTCATGGCTGTACAATTTCCTTTCTAAGTGTCGATTTATGCAATTAATGTGAATATTATAACATATTACAGGCGTAATGTGAGATATATATTCATAAAAGTGTGATACAATAAGGCGGAGGAGACAGGAAGGACAGGAGGTGGCTTATGATCAATGCAGAGGCGATTGGTAAGTATATTCGGCGTCTGCGTAAGGAGCGTGGGATCTCTCAGGAGAAGATGGCCGAGGATCTGGGGATGTATCAGGC
>CADAIF010000163.1 GCA_902787905.1 uncultured Lachnospiraceae bacterium | reverse complement strand
AGCTGCAGGTGAAAGAGCTGCAGGCGCTGATGGACAAGGAAGGCAAGGTGACCGCCCCCTCTGACGGTCTGATCACCAAGGTCCTGGTCACCACCGGCGACGTGACTCCCGAGGGGACGGCGGTGCGTATGGCGGACCAGTCCTCCGGCTACGTCTTCAAAACATCTTTGGACAAGTCCCAGGCCCAGTATCTGAAGGCCGGCGACAAGATCACCCTGGTTATCGGCAATGATGTGACGGTGCAGAATCTTCCCATCAGCAAGCTGGAGGTTTCCGCGGAGGATAAGAATACCTATTATGTGACAGCGGACATTCCCTCCAAGGTCACGAAGATCAGTAATTTCGCCACCCTGAAGGTGGAAAAGCAGAGTCAGCGCTACTATACCTGTGTGCCTCTGTCCGCCCTTCACAGTGACGGCAAGGAATACTATGTCTACACGCTGGCGGAGAAGAATACGGTGCTGGGCTCCGAGCTTTCCGCGGTCAAGGTGCCTGTGCAGATCCAGGACAAGAACAGTACCATGGCAGCCATCGACGGCGCCTTTGCCTGGGATGAGCGCTTTATCCTGACCTCTTCCAAGGCCCTGAGGGACAAGGACAGGGTCCGTGTCCTGGAAGAGAGCTCAGGCGGGGAGGAGTAATCATGAAATACGCGGTGCGTGTCGGCAAATATATCGCCCTCCTGCTGCTCATGGTCTGCATGGCCCGCATCCTGACCCTGGGAGACTCCCTTTCTCTGCAGGGCGACATGATCCTCTATACGATGACGACAGGGGGGCTCCGCCCGGAAACCTTAAAGGAGATGCGGACGCAGGATGAGACCCTGGAGGAGTATATTCCCTTCACGGCTTCCGGAAGCTACGGGCAGCAGACCGTTTCCAATAAAGATCTGGCAAGAGAGATCACGGCCGGCGTCGTCCTGGTGGACGGAGATTCTTCCCTCCTGATACGGTCTGAGGGAGAGCTTTTGAAGGAAGATGTCACCGGCTGCCTGCTCAGCAGCGAGGCGGCCTGGCAGCTTTTCGGCGAGACGGGGGTTGCCGGCGGACAGGTTGTTGTGGGCAAGATCCCGTTGAACGTCCGGGGCATTTTTGAGAGCGAGGAGAACATCGTCCTGGTTCCCGCGGCGGTCTTTCTTAAAACAGAGACGAAGCAGCAGGAGAATGCGGAGGAAGATGCCGCGTCTGAGGAGGAGGAAAATGCCTTCGTCTATGACAAGCTGGCCATGAAGCCGGATCTGTCTCCGGCACTCAGGCTGGAGAATGTCCGGGCCTTTGAGAACCGGTGGAGTCTGGGCGCGGAAAAGACCGACTGCCTGATCTATGACCGCCTGTCGGTTTTCCTGGTCTGGCTGGTCCCGGCAGCGGCTCTGATCCTGATCCTGGCCATGGCCGTCGCCAGAATATGGCAGAACAGAAGGTTTCCTTTCAGGCTTCTCCTGTACATTCTGGCCCTGATCATCTTTCTCTTTGTTTTCCGTCTGATCTGCGGACAGCGCTTCAGCTTCCCGGTGGATCTGATCCCCAGCCGCTGGTCGGATTTTGACTTCTGGGGAGAGACCCTGACCACCTTTAAGAGCAGCATGGCCCATATCCTCTTTATGGATAAGTCGGACTATGAATTATCTTATTATAAACCCCTGTCCGCTCTGGCGGCCTGGGCCCTGGGCGGTCTGGCCTGTTTCCTCCTTTCCTGGCGTCTTTTCAGGATGGAAGAGGATCAGCCCCTTCTGCCTGTCCTGATCGTGGTCTGCCTGGTGGAATTTGCGGCCCTTTATCTGACCGGGTCCACGCCGGGATTTGGCCGGCAGAAGGCCTTACTCATCTATTTCTGCCCCTGGTGGCTGATCGGAAAATATCTTTTTAAGAAGCATTGACTTTGGAAAACGTCTATGTTAAAATACTATGGATGCCGCACAGTGAGGTGTAAATCTGCCCAAAAATCGGAGGCAGTACCGTAACTGGCGAGTAATGAAAATAGGAGGTGCCCTATATGTACGCAATTATCGCAACAGGTGGAAAACAGTACAAGGTTGCAGAAGGCGATGTCATCAGAGTTGAGAAGCTTGGTGTCGAGGCCGGCGCTAATGTTGTATTTGACCAGGTTCTTGTTGTAGGTGGTGACGAGGTCAAGGTCGGTAATCCGACAGTCGCAGGCGCAACTGTTTCCGCAACAGCAGTTTGTGACGGCAAGGCTAAGAAGGTCATCGTTTACAAGTACAAGAGAAAGACCGGCTATCATAAGAAGAACGGTCACAGACAGGCTTACACAAAGGTTCAGATCGACAAGATCAACGCTTAATGTGAGGCGCTGGCAATGATCAGTGTTCTGTTTTTGAAGGACAAGGACGATCACTGTGTGGGTTTTCATTTTGAGGGACATGCCGAATACGCCGATCCCGGCGGGGACATCGTCTGCAGCGCGGCATCCGTTCTGGTGATCAATACCATGAATGCCCTGGAGGCATTCACTGAGGATACCTACAGTCAGGGAACGGATGAGGAACGCGGTATGGTGGATGTTTCCTTCCCGGAGGGCCTTAGTCATGACGCGGACCTTCTGATCCGCAGTCTGATCATGGGCGTGACTTCACTTGAAGAACAGTACGGTGATTATATACATGTAGAATTCGAGGAGGTGTAAGACAATGATGACAATGAACCTTCAGTTTTTCGCTCATAAGAAAGGTGTCGGCTCCACAAAGAACGGCCGTGACTCCGAGTCCAAGAGACTTGGCGCCAAGAGAGCAGACGGACAGTTTGTCAAGGCTGGCAACATCCTTTACAGACAGCGCGGCACAAAGATCCATCCGGGTGTCAATGTAGGCCGCGGCGGCGACGATACATTATTTGCACTGGTTGACGGTGTCGTAAGGTACGAGAGAAAGGGCAGAAACCTCAAGCAGGCTTCTGTATATCCCGTTGTAGTCAACGAGTAACAGGTAGTTCGCTGCACGAACCATGTTTAAAAACGGCTTCAGATGAATATTTGAAGCCGTTCTTTTGTATAAACAGGCAGCAGGGCAGCGCATACAAGGAGTGAGAGTGTGTTTGCGGATCAGGTAAAGATCTTTATCCGTTCAGGTAAGGGCGGCGACGGCCATGTCAGCTTCCGCAGGGAGCTTTATGTGCCGGCCGGCGGTCCCAACGGAGGTGACGGCGGACGCGGCGGGGATGTGATCTTTGTCGTGGACAAGGGCCTCAACACCCTGTCGGATTTCAGGCATATGAAAAAATACTGCGCCCAGAACGGCGAGGAGGGCGGCAAGAACCGCTGCCATGGGGCGGACGGTGAGGATCTGATCATCAAGGTCCCCGAGGGAACCATCATCCGGGATGCCGAAAGCGGTCTGGTCATCGCGGACATGTCCCACGGCAATAACCGTCAGGTCATTCTGACAGGCGGCAGAGGCGGCAAGGGCAACCAGCATTACGCGACAGCGACCATGCAGGCCCCCAAATATGCCCAGCCGGGTCAGGACGCCCAGGAACTGACGGTGCTTTTAGAGCTTAAATCCATCGCGGACGTGGGTCTGGTCGGCTTTCCCAATGTGGGTAAGTCCACCTTCCTTTCCAGGGTGACCAACGCCCGTCCGAAGATCGCCAATTATCATTTTACGACCCTGCAGCCCAATCTTGGCGTGGTGGACCTGCCGGACGGCCGCGGTTTTGTGATCGCGGATATTCCCGGGATCATTGAGGGCGCCTCTGAAGGTGTCGGCCTGGGCTTTGAATTCTTGCGTCATATCGAGCGTACCCGGGTCATCGTCCATATCGTCGACGCGGCCGGCACCGAAGGCCGTGATCCCATCGATGATATCCGGAAGATCAATCATGAGCTGAAGACCTACAATCCGGAGCTGGCTGCCAGGCCGCAGATCATCGCCGCCAATAAGATCGATGTCCTTTACGAGGGCGAAGAGGCGGATGAGGTAAAGCTGATCCGGGAGGAGTTTGAGCCGGAAGGCATTAAGGTCTTCCCCATCTCTGCCGTGACCGGCAAGGGCGTTAAGGAGCTTCTTTATTACATCCGGCAGCTTCTGGATGAGATCGGTGAGGATCCTGTGGTCTTTGAACGGGAGTATTTCCCGGAGGTCATCAGGTCCGAGGAACCCTATACCGTCTCTGTGGATGAAAGCGGCGTCTTTGTGGTTGGGATGCTGGGTTATACCAATCTGGAGTCTGAGAAGGGCTTTGAGTTTTTCCAGAAATTCCTGAAGGAGAATGGTATCCTGAAAGAGCTGGAAGCTCTGGGTATTCAGGATGGGGATACCGTTCGTATGTATGGTCTTGAATTTGATTATTACAAGTAGAAAGGAACTGCTTTCATGAAAATAAACAGCAGGCAGCGTGCCTATCTGAAAAGTCTGGCCGTAAAGCTGAATCCCATTTATCAGGTGGGCAAGTCCAGCATTACGCCGGAGTTTACAAAGGCTATCGAGGACGCGCTGGACGCCAGGGAGCTGATCAAGGTTTCCGTCCTGAAAAACTGCGCGGACGATCCGGGTGAGATCGCTCAGATCCTGGCCGAGAGGACGCGTTCCGAGGTTGTACAGGTGATCGGCAAGAAGATCGTTCTGTACAAGGAAGGCAAAGAAGATAAGAAGAAAATAGAACTTCCCAGATAAAGAGGTGTGCAGGAAAGATGGACAGGAGAAAACGTGTAGGGGTCATGGGCGGAACCTTTGATCCCGTTCATATCGTTCATCTGATTCTGGCGGAAAATGCCCTGAAGCAGTTTGATCTGGATGAGATCCTGATGCTGCCCAACGGGGATCCGCCCCATAAAACAGGCAAGAAGATCACGCCGGCATCCCACCGCATTGCCATGCTCCGGCTGGCCTCGGAGGGCGTCGCCTATTTCAGGGTGGATGACATGGAGCTTCGCAGGGCAGGGTACAGTTATACCTCGGTGACCCTGAAGGAGCTTCGGGAGGCCCATCCGGATACGGATTACTATTTTATCATGGGCGGGGATTCCGTTTTCCAGATTGAAACCTGGCACCGGCCTGAGGAAGTCATGAGCCAATGTGTGATCCTGGCTGCTATCCGTGACCAGGTCAGCATGGCGGATTTTAAGGCACAGATCGCCCGGCTGAAGGAAAAGTACGGCGCGGATATCCGGATCATCGACCTGCCGGATATGATGCTGTCCTCCACGGAGATCCGCAGGCGGATCAGCGAAGGCCGGTCTGTCCGTTTTATGACGCCGGATCCGGTCTGTGATTATATTAAGGAACATCATCTGTATCTGCCTGAGGCAAATACAGAAGAAGGAGAGGTTTAGCCTTATTGACATCTCTTTGTGATATAGAAAATGATCTTAAAAAGAAACTGAAGAAAAAGCGTTTCAGGCATACCATAGGGGTCCAGTACACATCCATCTGTCTGGCCATGCGCTATGGGGAGGACCTGAATAAAGCTTCCTACGCAGGCCTTCTGCACGACTGCGCCAAAAACATGGGCGCGGACAAGCTCCTTTTAACCTGCAGGCAGCAGGGGCTGCCGGTGACGCCGTCGGAAGAAAAAAATCCCGGCCTGCTTCACGGCAGGGTAGGGGCCTGGATGGCCGAAACCCTTTATAACGTGAAGGATGATGACATCTTAAATGCCATCACCTGGCATACCACCGGTCATCCGGATATGTCACTGCTTGAGAAGATCGTCTTTACGGCGGATTATATCGAGCCGGGCAGGGACCAGGCGCCGGACCTTGAAAGGCTGCGGCAGATGGCCTTCACTGACCTGGACATGGCCGTCTATCTGATCCTGAAGC
>CADAIF010000162.1 GCA_902787905.1 uncultured Lachnospiraceae bacterium | reverse complement strand
TTTTGTGGACATCGGCGTCCACCAGGACGGTCTGGTCCACATCTCTCAGCTGGTCTCGGGCCGCTTTGTGCGCCATCCCCTGGAGGTCGTCAGTGTGGGCGATATCGTGGATGTGAAGGTCATGTCCGTGGACCTGTCCAGAAAGCGGATTCAGTTGACAATGATTCTGGATTGATGCTACACTATGGCAGGACATGAGGAAAAATCTTTATATAAAGGATACAATATGATAATAGAAACATTTGACGCCTCAGAGACCAGGGCACTGGGCCGCCGCATGGGCATGGAATGCCGGCCCGGCGACGTCATCTGCCTGACAGGGGATCTGGGGACAGGAAAAACAGTTTTTACCCAGGGCTTTGCCGAGGGCCTCGGCATTGAAGGCCCGGTAAGCAGCCCCACCTTTACCATCGTCCAGACCTATGAGGACGGCCGGCTGCCCCTGTATCACTTTGACGTCTACCGGATCGGGGATGTCTCTGAGATGGATGAGATCGGCTTTGATGAATTTGTGTTTGGCGAGGGGGTCTGCCTGATCGAGTGGGCAGATCTGATCGAGGAGATCCTGCCGGAGCATTACAAAACGGTGACCATCGAGAAAGACCCGGAAAAAGGCTATGATTACCGCAGGATCACTGTCACTGAGAGGGGTGAAGACCAATGATGATTCTGGTGCTTGAAAGCTCCGCTCTGGTGGCTTCGGCTGCCCTGGTGACGGAGGATAAACTGGTCGGTGAATATACGACCAACTTTAAAAAGACCCATTCCCAGACCCTGCTGCCCATGGTGGACGCGCTGCTGACCATGACAGGCATTGCCGTGGAGGACCTGGATGCCATTGCCGTTTCCGGCGGCCCCGGCTCCTTTACCGGCCTGCGTATCGGCTCAGCCACAGCCAAGGGCCTGGCACTGGCTCTGGACATTCCCATTATCAGCATTCCCACGGTGGACGGCCTGGCCTGCAATCTCTACGGTACGTCAGATGTGATCTGTCCCCTGATGGATGCCAGACGTTCCCAGGTTTACACCGGCCTCTACACCTTTGAGGGTGATGATATGGTCTGCCTGTCCCGGCAGAAGGCCGTGGCAGTGGACGACATCATCGATGAGATCAATGCCCTGGGCAGCCCCGTGATCTTTCTGGGGGACGGCGTTCCTGTCTTCAGGGACAGGATCAAAGAGCGTGTCAGCGTGCCCTTCAGGTTCGCGCCGGTACATCTGAATGCCCAGAGGGCAGGCGCTGTCGGCGCCCTGGCTGTCAAATATTATAAGCAGGGACGTTTCCAGACGGCGGATGAGCATAAGCCCGACTACCTGCGTCTGTCTCAGGCGGAGCGGGAGATGGCAGAAAAAAAGGCACAGAAGGCATGATCAGGGAGATGTGCGCGGCGGACACCAAAGCGGCCGCCATGATCGAGAAGGAGCTTTTCACAGATTCCTGGACAGAGCAGGGCTTCATCGATTCCCTGAAGGAACCGACGGCGCTTTTTCTGGCGGCAGAGGGTGAGGACGGAAGTCTGCAGGGCTACATCGGCGCCTATTATGTGCTGGATGATGCCGAGATCGTGAACGTGGCGGTGACAAAAAGCTGTCAGGGGCAGGGCATCGGGCTGTCCCTGGTCCATGAAATGCTGACCCGTCTGCGGGAGAAAAAGGTGGAAACCGTGGTCCTTGAAGTCCGGATCGGCAATGCGCCGGCCCGGCATGTTTATGAAAAGGCCGGTTTTGAGGCCATCGGTATCCGCAAGGATTTTTATGAGCTGCCCAGAGAAGATGCCGTGATCATGAAGAAAGATATTTGAAAAGAGGGAAGATTATGCTTGATTTATGCCTGCTTGGAACGGGCGGGATGATGCCCCTGCCATACAGGTGGCTGACCTCACTGATGCTGCGCTACAACGGCAGCAGTCTGCTGATCGACTGCGGAGAAGGCACGCAGATCACCATTCGCGAGAAGGGCTGGAGCGTGCATCCCATTGACATTATCTGTATTACGCATTTTCATGCGGACCATATCAGCGGTCTGCCGGGGATCCTGCTGGCCATGGGCAATTCCGACCGGACAGAGCCCCTGACCATGATCGGCCCGAAGGGGCTGGAGAAGGTGGTGCGGTCTCTGCGCGTGATCGCTCCTGAGCTGCCCTTTGAGATCCGTTTCATCGAGCTGACCGAACCTCAGCAGCAGATCCGTCTCAACGGCTATGTGATCGATGCCTTTAAGGTGCAGCATAAGATCACCTGCTACGGCTACAGTATCTCCATTGAGCGGGCAGGCCGTTTTGATCCCGAACGGGCCAAAGCCCAGGGCATTCCTCTGAAATGCTGGAACCGTCTGCAGAAGGGGGCGACAGTGGAGGAAAACGGTCAGGTCTACACGCCGGACATGGTGCTGGGACCGCCCCGAAAGGGTATCAAGGTGACCTATACCACCGATACACGGCCGACCCAGAGTATTGTGGAGAATGCGGCCGGTTCGGACCTCTTCATCTGCGAAGGTATGTATGGTGAAAAGGGTGATGTCAATAATGCCCGTAAGTATAAGCATATGACCTTTGAAGAGGCGGCAAGGCTGGCAAAGGAGGCCGGCGTTCAGGAACTGTGGCTGACCCATTACAGTCCGGCCCTGAATTATCCGGAGAATTACATGGATGATGTCAGGAAGATCTTCCCCAATGCCAAAGCCGGGACGGACCGTATGAGTGTAGAATTAGATTTTATGGAGCAATAATTAATATGGAAGATATGCTGATTCTGGCGATCGAGAGTTCATGCGACGAAACGGCCGCAGCCGTGGTGCGCAGCGGCAGGGAAGTCCTGTCCAATGTGATCTACTCTCAGATAGATCTGCACACCCAGTTTGGCGGCGTTGTGCCCGAGATCGCCTCTCGTAAACATATAGAAAAGATCAATCCGGTGATCACTGCGGCGCTGGCCGAGGCGGATGTGCCTTTAGAGCATATTGACGCCATCGCGGTGACCTACGGTCCCGGCCTGGTAGGCGCGCTCCTGGTCGGCGTGGCGGAAGCCAAGGCCCTGGCCTACGCAGCCCACAAGCCTCTGATCCCTGTCCATCATATCGAAGGACATATCTCGGCGAATTATATAGAAAACAAGGAACTTGAGCCCCCCTTCCTGTGCATGGTCGTCTCAGGCGGCCATACTCATCTGGTAAGGGTGGCGGATTACGGTGAGTATGAGATCCTGGGCAGGACCCATGACGACGCCGCCGGAGAAGCTTTCGACAAGGTGGCCAGAGCCATCGGCCTGGGATACCCCGGCGGTCCCAAGGTGGACAAGCTGGCCAGGGAGGGAAATCCCGACGCCATTGCCTTTCCCCGGGCCCATATTGCCGGATCGCCTCTGGACTTCAGTTTCAGCGGCGTCAAGTCTGCCGTCCTCAATTATCTGAATGAGTGCAAAATGAAGCAGATTGAGATCAACAGGGCAGATGTGGCAGCTTCCTTCCAGAAGGCTGTCGTAGATGTTCTGGTAGATCACACCATGCAGGCGGCAGAGATGTACAGGATCGACAAGGTCGCGCTGGCCGGAGGTGTTGCCTCCAACAGTGCCCTCAGGGAAGCGATGGCCGGTGCCTGTGAGAAGAGAGGGTACCGTTTCTTCAGACCGTCTCCGGGACTCTGTACAGATAACGCGGCCATGATCGGTTCCGCAGCCTATTATGAATATCTGAAAGGCAGCCGTGCAGGTCTGGACCTGAACGCTATTCCCAATCTGAAACTGGGTGAGAGATAAATATGAAAGAAAAAAAGTGCCGGGTAACGGCGATCGTACTGGCGGCCGGCAGCGGCAGGCGTATGCAGAGCGACACGCCCAAACAGTTTATGGACCTTTGCGGTCATCCGCTGATCTACTATGCCCTGGCGGCATTTGAAGCTTCCGACGTGGACGACATTGTTCTGGTGACTGGGGCAGATGCTGTATCTTACTGTCAGAATGCCATCGTCAATGCCTTTGGTTTTAAAAAGGTGAAGGCCATTGTCACCGGTGGCGCGGAGCGTTATGATTCTGTCTACCGGGGGCTGATGGCGGCAGAGGACAGTGACATCGTCCTGATCCATGACGGCGCGAGACCCTTTGTGACAAAGGAGATCATCAGGGACAACATTGCCTGCGCCAGAGCCTGCGGCGCCTGTGTCACGGCCGTCCCTTCCAAGGATACGGTCAAGCTGTCCGATGAAAACGGTTTTGTCGC
>CADAIF010000161.1 GCA_902787905.1 uncultured Lachnospiraceae bacterium | reverse complement strand
CCCCTTTCTCCTTACTTTACTGCTCTACGATCTGTCCTTCTGACTCTCTATGTACTGCATCACCTGTGCCCTGCTCCTGTCACTCACCGTCACGGCGCAGTATGAAGGATTCCACAGGTGCCCTCCCCACAATGATCTTTTCAGCTCAGGATACTTAAGAAACAGCCATCTGGCTGTATTCCCCTTCATGATCTTTACCATATCGGAGATCATGAACTGGGGTCTGCAGTCCAGCAGGAGATGCACGTGATCCGGCATGACCTCCATCGCCAGGATCTTAAAAGAATACTCCGCTGCGATCTGCGCCAGCATGGCCTTCAGTTCCTCATCGATGCCGTCCGTCAGGATTCCTCATCGATGCCGTCCGTCAGGATCTGCTTCCTGTACTTTGTGCACCATACGATATGGTACTGAAGGGAATAGACATATCCTCGACCATATGTAAGGTTGTGATCATCAATATCATAAATATTTTTATCCATAAATATATTATACCATATGAAAAAGAAAAAAGCAAGCAAAAGCAGAACGCGTGTTCGTTTTTACTTGCCTCTAAATATATCCTTTGCTGGCTAACTACTACTATGTATTTAATGGTTGATATTCCTATCTTCCAGATAGGATGTTATCCATCTTGTTGCTTAAGCTGTTAGAATGAGGTGGTAATTGGTCTGGCTGTGGCTAACTTGGACTTTGCGTCCGTTCGTGAGTCTGCCAACCAGTCCTCATTCGCAGCGTTCGTTTTACGCAGGTTGAACCTTTCGTTCGTGTGAATCACCCAGTAGATTGAATAGGCAATGAGAAAACTCACGACTAAAGTCACGAGAATGCGCCAGCTTACTTTTCAAGGCCAATCCCCTTTGCAGAATCGGCCGTTCCAAGGGAACAGGGGACGGTCCTTCGTCGCCTTCCTCCTCCGCGTCTCAGCGGGGAGGGAGACTAAAGAACCGTCCCCTGTCTCTCGCAGCAGGCGTGTATGAGTTCGGCGTCGTGGGTGACCACGAGTACCGTGGTCCCCATGTCGCGGAGGGTCTTTAACAGGGCCGCGGTCTCCAGCATGTGGGCGTAGTCCAGGCCGCTGGTGGGTTCATCCAGCAGGATGATCTCCCGGCCGGAGGCCAGGGCACAGGCGATGGCCAGGCGCTGTTTCTGTCCGCCTGAGAGGCTCTGGGGATGACGGTCCGCAAAGGCCGTCAGGTCCAGCCGGTCCAGAATCTCCCGGGCCCAGGTCTCATCCGGCGCGGGCTTCCCTTTTCCTGCGGGCAGGCTGATCAGGACCTCCTCCAGCACACTCTCCGTAAACAGCTGGTGGCCGGTGTCCTGCATGACCATAAAGCACAGTTTCTGCCGGGCCTTTCGGTCCCGGCTTTTTCCTTTGTAGATGAAAGTTCCCTTGCAGGCCCGCTCCAGGCCGCAGAGGCAGGTCAGAAAGCTTGTCTTTCCGATGCCGTTGGCCCCGGTGATCGCCGTGATCTTCCCCACAGCCAGTTGAAGCTCATGAATATCAAACACGGGCCCTTTCTCCCCGGGATAGGTGAAGCGAAAATCCTGCAGAGTCATGGCCTCATCGCCCTCGCAAAAGGCGGGCAGGTCAATGTCAGCCGCCGACTCCGGAACATTGGAACGCAGACCCATGGCGGCGAGGGCATCTGCCGGCAGGCCATCCTTTTCCTCGCCCGAAAGCTCTCTGACGATCCTGCCGCCCTGCAGGATCACGGCGCGGTCGATCAGATCCCACAAATAGGCGATCCGGTGCTCGGCGGCAATGATGGTCTTGCCCTGACACTGCCATTCCATGATCAGATCCCGCAGGGCCAGCGTCGCCTCATAGTCCAGATTGGCCGACGGCTCATCTAACAGAATGATCTCCGTGCCGGCCACGTCCACCGAGGCGCAGGCAATCTTTTGCTTCTCCCCGCCGGACAGGCAGAAGATGTTCCGGTCCATCAGCTTCTCCATCTGAAAACGGGCGACGGTCTCATCGATGCGGGCATAGATCTCCTTCTCCGGCAGCCCCATATTTTCGCAGGCAAAGGCCAGCTCCCCCGTGGTATCCACGTTGTAAAACTGGCTGCGCGGATTCTGAAAGACCGTCCCGGTCACCGGCGCCAGCTCGTAAAGGGCCCTGTCCCGGACAGGCACCCCGTCTATCAGCACATCTCCCGTCATCTCGCCGGGATAAAAATGCGGGATCAGGCCGTTGATCAGCCGTAGAATGGTGGACTTGCCGCAGCCCGAAGGGCCGGTCAGCAACACAAATTCCCCGGTCTGAACGGTCAGATNNAGGTGCCCCTCCTCTGACCCGTAGCGAAAGGACACATTTTTCAGTTCTACCATAAACTCACCCCGCACAGCTCAAGAACCCAGACGACAAGGACAAATGCAGCGCCTGCCAGGAAAAACAGGTCCTGAAGGCGGAAACCGATCCGGCAGATGTTGGTGCGTCTGACGGGCGCGCCAAGCCCTCTGGTCAGGGCGGACGCCGACAGCTCCTCGCCGATCCGGACACTGGAGGTCATCATGGGCACCATCTGATATTCCAGAACCTGGCCGGCCTTTGCCCCGCCAGGATGGATCCCGCGCATCCGCATGGCCCGGCGGATGGACTGCCATTCCTCTCTGATGGTCGGAAAAAGACGGAACATCACGGACACAGGAATGGTGATGGCCTGAGGCATGTGAAGCCGCGACATGGCCGAGATAAACTCGCTGACAGATGTGGTATCCAGCAGATATTCCGCCATGACAATGGTCACCACAAAGCGTGTGATGATCCCGCCGCACATGAGGGCGATATAGCTCAGGCCGGCCGGCAGATAAGGCATCAGAAACAGGAGGCCGTAGCCGATGGCCAGGATCAGGAGGCCCCGGGCAAAGCCCCGCCACTGCCGTTCAATAAGAAGCAGCAGAAAGGGCAGGGCGGAAAGAACGGTTTTGACGGGCCGCATCTGACTGCCGCCCAGACCGCCCAGGACGAAAACCGCCAGGAGCAGGACAATGACGATCTTGGTCCGGGGATCTAAGAAGCCTCGCCGTTTCTTTTGCGAGGCCTCTGAGGAATAAGGGGCGGACATCAGGCAAGCCCGGCTTTCTCGAAGTGTTTCTTCAGGATCTTCCGGCCTAAAAGGCCGCCGATCAGGCCGCAGATAAAGCTGGCGGCGAGAAGGACCGGAGCCATCCAGAGTGGCATCAGCTTCTGGACCGCGTCAATGTAGGCCTGACCGTAATCCGCACGCTGGGCGAAGTAGCCCTCGTAGTCCGTAAAGAGGGGCAGATAGTTGCCCCAGATCCACATGCTGAACAGGGCGTAGGCCAGAACGGCCTTCCCCGCGCTCTTGTAACCCCCGCTCTTTAAGCAGAGCTCCGCCAGCAGACCTGCGACGGCGCCGGTAAGGATGGGCCAGGGGCCCATGCCTGTCAGCAGCATCAGGAGTCCGAGGATCACGCCCAGGATAAAAAGCATGCCGGGCTTTTTGACCTTGGTCAGGAAAAGCATGAAGGGGATGCCGCCGAGGATGGGCACAAGCACTGCCAGAAGGGGCAGAAAGATGGGGATCAGACCCAGCATGGCCACCACAAAAAGGATGGCAAAGTAGATGGCGCCGTAGATACCGATATTGATCAGGTCACGGCCGTTTAAGCGTTTTTCGTTTTTCATAACAGATTTCCTCCCGTTTTGATCTATGCGTTTTTGACCTTCCAGCTGGCCGCCTCACGGCGCTCGCCGATAAAGTCCTTATAAATACCTTCCTGAGCCATCAGCTGGGCGTGCGTGCCCTGCTGGACGATCCGCCCGTGATCCACCACCAGGATCTGGTCGGCATGGGCCACCGTCTTCAGACGATGGGCGATCATGATCACGGTCTTCTCCGCCGTCAGCGCCTCGATGGCCTGCATCAGCTCGTTCTCATTCTCCGGATCCACGTTGGCCGTGGCCTCATCCAGAAAGATGACCGGAGCGTCCTTCATCATGGCCCGGGCGATGGAGATCCGCTGCTTCTCGCCGCCGGACAGGCTGGCCCCGCCCTCGCCGATCACGGTCTCATAGCCCCCCGGCAGGGCGGAGATGAAATCGTGGCAGCAGGCCTTTTTCGCGGCGGCCATCACATCTTCCATGGAGGCCTCGGGCCGGCCGAAACGGATGTTGTTGGCGATGGTATCGTGGAAAAGGTAGACATTCTGGAAGACAAAGGAGAAATTGCGCATCAGCGCGTCCATCTCGTAGTCCTTCACATCTCTGCCGCCCAGGGTGACCCTGCCCTCATCCACATCCCAGAAACGGGCCAGAAGGTTGACCAGGGTGGTCTTGCCGCCGCCCGAAGGGCCCACGATGGCCGTGGTGGTCTTTTCCGGGATCCGCAGGCTGACCCCGTCGATGATCTTGCGCCGGTCATAGGAGAAGGACACATCTTCGGCGCAGATGTCCATGTGCTCGGGCCGGATATCCTCACCGCTGATATCCATCTGCGGCGTATTCAGGATCTCCTGAGCCCGGTCCACACTCACATCCACCACCCGCAGGAGGGCGGAATAGCTGCCCGCCGTCTCCAGACTGGCATAGACGATAAAGGCGGAAATGACCATGACCACCGCCACAAGGGCGTCCATGCTGCCGCTGCAGTAGAAGGCGCAGGTGGCGCCCACCATGACCACGCCGGTCAGCTTGGCGATCAGGGTCTGCAGGCCCATGCGGGGCACCAGCAGCATCTCCATATCGGTATTGGTCCGGGCGTTGACGGCGATGGCATCATTGAGCTCCCGGCTCTTCTGCCCGGCCAGGTGATAGGCCTTGACCTCAGACATGCCCTGCAGATACTCCAGAACCTTTTCCACCAGCTTCTCATCGGCGTCGATCTTGCGTCCGGCCATCCTGCCGGCCGCCTTCTGCAGCCAGGCATTTGCCGTAAGGAAGATGGCAAAACCGGCCAGGAGGATCAGGGCGATGCGCCAGTCAAAGAAGAACAGCATGATGATGATCAGGGATGTGGTCAGCAGGCCCTCGCAGACCAGCATGACCACGCGGGTGGCCACGTTTTCCAGACTTTCCATGACATTGGTGGTCACCGAAGTGATCTGGCCCAGCGAATTGGCGTTGAAATAGCCCATGGGCAGATAGCGCATGTGCTCGGCGATCTCCACCCGCTTTCTGGCGCAGGTATCGTAGCCGGCCTCCGTCTGCAGCATGACGCTTTTGGACTTGATCAGGCCGGAGCCGATGATGCTGGCCAGCATGATGCCGAAGCTCAGGAGAATGTCCTGATTTGTCACATTGCCCCGGATCAGGGCCCCGGCCATGCAGGCGATGGCCGGGATCTTCAGGGCCTCGCAGAAGGCCTGGATCACGGACAGGATGATCGATGTATGGAACTTGCGGCGGTTTTCCTCACCGCAGAAGGCAAAAAACTTACGAATGATCTCAACCATTATCCTTCACCTCCATATGGGCCTTCCACATGGTCTCGTAAAGACCGTGGCGGCTAAGCAGGGCCTCGTGGGTACCGAAATCATCGATCTGACCGTCCCGGATCACGTAGATGCAGTCGGCATCCATGACCGTGGACAGGCGGTGGGCGATGACGATCAGGGTCTTGCCCTCGGTCAGCTTCGACACTGACCTCTGGATGACCGCTTCATTTTCAGGATCCGTGTAGGCCGTGGCCTCATCCAGGATTACGATGGGCGCCGCCTTCAGCATGGCCCGGGCGATGGAGATGCGCTGGCGCTCGCCGCCGGAAAGGTGTCCGCCGGAAGCTCCCACCAGGGTATCGTAGCCATGCTCCAGACCCATGATAAAGTCGTGGCAGCCGCTCTGTCTGGCCGCCGCTTCCACCTCTTCATCGGTGGCGGAGGCCCGGCCCAGACGGATGTTTTCGCGGACCGTCATGTTAAAAAGATAATTATCCTGGGAAACATAGGCGACCAGGTCGGCGTAGGCCTCCTGAGGAATCGTCCGGATATCCTGCCCGCCGATGCGGATGCTGCCGCCGGTCACGTCCCAGAGGGAGGCGATCAGCCGGGCAATGGTGGACTTACCGGAGCCCGACGGTCCCACCAGGGCGGTAAAGCTGCCCTCGGGAATGGTCATGGACACGCCGTGCAGGACCTCCTTCTCCTTGTAGGAGAAATGAACATCTTCAAGGGTCAGATCCATCTTTGCCGGCACCGGCCCCTCTGCCGGCCTTTCCATTTCCTCCGCCTCCAGGATGGACCGGACTTCGCCGAAGATGGTCCCCATGGTGCGGATGTCGTCGGAATAGCCCATCAGGGTGATGATGGGAGCGATGATGCCCACGGACAGGATGATAATGGTAACGAAATCCTCCGGGCTCAGGCTCCCGCCCTTGACCAGCAGACCGCCGATGGGAAGCACGCTGACCATGGTGGCAGGCATGATCACCATGGCGAAGGTAAAGGGAAAGATGCTGGCACGCATCCAGTCGATAAAGCTGTGGGCCGCTTCATAGGCATCTTTGACAAAACGGTCGTAGCTGGATTTTGTCTTTCCGAAGACCTTGATGACCTGAATGCCGCCGATGTATTCCACGGCCGTATCGTTCA
>CADAIF010000160.1 GCA_902787905.1 uncultured Lachnospiraceae bacterium | reverse complement strand
GCGCAGAGCCGGCAGGGAATGGATCAGCCATTTAGTCTGCAATACTGAGAAGACGGCGCCGGAGGTGCTTTTTGAGGAATGTCTTAAAAAGGCACCGGTGCTCTGTGAGGCGAGAGTGACGGTCCATGCAAAGCTTCGTCAGCATCTTGGGCAGCGCCGTGTCTTTGTGCGGGTCTATACCTACAGGCGCAATCCCGATGTCAGGGCCGGTGTGCTCTATCCGGTGCTGACCTTTAATCATCGGAAGATGCGCTGGCGTGCGGCGCTGGATCCGGAAACGGGCAGAATTATCGCGCCGGCGGTCAATGACAGTGGAGACCGGCTGGAGGTCTTTCCCAGGTCTCATAAGGCCCTGGTGGGCTTTGCCGTGCCGGGATGGGAAGGGCTTCTGGAGAAGGCGGCAGACTGCGCGGATCTGAGTCCGGACATTTCCTTGCTGGGCTGGGATCTTTTGCCGGCAGAGGATGGCCGCTGTACCCTTTTAAGCTCCGTGTATCGCGGCCCCATCGGTCAGTGGCAGCTTTCCGCCGGCAGAGGCATTGTGGACGAGATGACCGATGCCATGGACTGGCAGATGCGGCTGGACAGCCGGAATAGCACCTGGGATACCGATGAGTACGCTGTTTATGAGGATGAGGCGAATACGCCGGTGGACAAAAAGCGCTTTTTCCTAAACGGCCTGCCCGCCTGCAAGGCGGAAAAGCATCTGCTGCATCAGATCAGGCTGAGTGAGGATTACAGGACCGCACCGGCCGGAGAGGCTGTATCTGAAGTCGGCTTTCGGAGACCTTTACTTTCCATGGCGGAGGCCCTGGCCCTGGCGGAGAAGGAAATTCCCGGTTTTGAAGGGGGAGGCCAGGCGACTGATCTCATGACGCTGCCGCCTGTTGAGGCAGGGTCAGATGAAGCCCTGCTCACGGACTGTGTACGCGTCTCAGAGGCTTTTCTTAAGATCCTGGGCCGGACCTGTCTCCGATGTGAGGCGGCCCTGGGGATGGTGGCGGAAGCGGAGAAGGCTGTAGAGGTACTGGGTAAAGTGACGGAGAATGATCCTGAAGCATACAGAAAGCTGCTGGCGGACGTGCTGGTCATGGGAGAGGTTATTGGCTTTTTGCCCTGGGAGTACTTTCACCAGGACATGGCAGGCAGGTCCATGAGTGAGCGCCTGTCCTATCTGCCGGATGTGTCGCTGCGGATGAATTACTATTTCCCTGTCCTTCTGGAGAATGTTTACGAGACCAGACGTCTTGCGGATAAGTACCGGACCTTTAAGGCGCTGAAGCCCTATTATAAGCGGGAGGTCATGGAGATCGTCTTTGGCGGCAGTGACAGAAACAGAGAGGCCTTTCTGCAGATGGCCTTAAAGTATCATCGGCTGATCTTCAAATCCAACGGCTATGGCGGGGGCAGAGGTATTCAGATCGTGTCCTGTCATGACCGGGCGGAGGCGGAGGCCTGCTATGAGCGCCTGGTCAGGCTTGCCCCGGGCGTCTGTGAAGAGTGCATCGTATCGGATGAGGCCCTCGCCATGTTTCATCCTCAGTCGGTCAATACGGTCCGGCTTTTCACCTGCCGGAGTGATGCCGGCGTGAAGATCATCTATCCCTGGCTGAAGGCAGGCAGCGGCGGGGCTGTGGTGGATAATGCCATGGCCGGCGGGCTGATGGCGGCTTCTGTCAGTGACTGGGCAGGCCTTTGCCTGCTGGTCAGTGAATCCGCCAAAAAGCTGGCAGAGATACCCCTGATCTGCTGGAATCTCTGCCTGAAAGAAGGCAAAGGGTGGCGTATCTGCCGGGCTGCACCGGAGGGGGAGATGCTGCTTTATCAGGCATCTTCAGGAAAAGGGCTGCTTTATGATTTTGCCGAGGTGGTCTTCTGGCATCCGGCTCCGGGTGCGGACCTTCCTGTGTCAGCTGCTTTAAGGGAGGCTCTGCCGGGGGCTGCGGATACATCTTTATTGGAGTGCGGTCTGTTCAGGCTGAGACCTGTGCCTGAAAAATCTGTCCACTGGAGGATCATGGACAGAATCAGGAAAACAGATGCTTTTCAGCAGGTCCGTCTGGCGGGAAAACAGAGGAGGCATGTCAATCATGATTCGTAAACGCATAATTTTTTATGGCTGGGTTCAGGGAGTAGGCTTTCGTTATCGTGCCCGTCGTGCTGCCGAGTTTTTCGGCTGCACCGGCTGGGTGCGAAATGACTGGGACGGCAGCGTCACCATGGAAATCCAGGGAACCGAGGAGAATATAGATGAGGTGATCCTGGCCATCGAGCGCGGAACCTACGTCCGCATCGAGAATATGGACAGCCGGACGATTCCGACAGATGAACATGAATCCGGATTCAGGGTGGTGTGAAAGAACAGCGATTTTGTGCCCTGTTTTTTTTGACTTTTACTTTTGAAAATGTTAGTATGTATACGATGTTAAAACAGGGCGCCATTTGGAGGAGGCGGCGGCCTGTTAGCGCCGGGACCGTAACAGGTTGACGAGGTCGGCAGTGATCGAAATATTCGGCGGATGCTGCCGCGGCCATCAGGTGGGCCGTCAGGGAAAAGGTAAAAAGCAGAATCAAGACTGTAACAGAGCTTTTCTCATCACTCAGTTTATAAGTATATTTCAGAGGAGATAAAATAAATGAGAGTAGTTATTCAGGAAAATTATGAGAAGATGTCACTGTGGGCAGCACATTACATTGCAGCGAAGATCAACGGCCATAAGGAGGACAGACCTTTTGTTCTTGGTCTTCCCACAGGTTCCTCACCCATCGGTGTTTACAAGGAACTGGCAAGGATGAACAAGGCCGGCGAGGTCAGCTTCGCCAACGTTGTGACCTTCAACATGGATGAGTATGTGGGCCTGCCTCACGAGCATGACCAGAGCTACTGGTACTTCATGCATGACAATTTCTTCAACCATCTGGTAGATATGAAGCCGGAGAACATTAATATCCTGAATGGCATGGCTGAGGATCCGGAAGCGGAGTGCGCCGCTTACGAGGCAAAGATCGCATCCTACGGCGGCATCGACCTTTTCATGGGCGGTATCGGTGTTGACGGCCATCTGGCTTTCAATGAGCCTTTCACATCTCTGTCTTCCAGGACAGGTCTTCGTGCGCTGACGACTGACACCAGGATCGTGAATTCCCGTTTCTTCGGCAACGATCCGGAGAAGGTGCCGGCCTACGCGCTGTCTGTCGGTATCGGCACTGTAACGGATTCTAAGGAAGTGCTGGTCCTGATCAACGGTCACAATAAGGCTCGTGCCCTTGCTAAGTGTGTAGAGGGCGGCGTTTCCCAGAAGTGGACAGCCAGTGCTCTGCAGATGCACAACGGCGCCATCATCGCCTGCGATGAGGAGGCCTGCGGCGAGCTGACAGTGGACACCTACAAGTATTTCCTGGATATTGAGAAGGCTGAGAGGCTGTAAGGAGTTAATATATGACACAGCTCATCACCCTGACGGATCCTATGGATCCGAGGCTGGATGTGTTTGCCCGACTGAATGAGGTTCAGCTGAGGCGTTATTATGAACCAAATGGGGGGCTTTTCGTTGCGGAAAGCCCCAAGGTGATCGACCGGGTGCTGGATGCTGGCATCCGGCCGATTTCTGCTATGGTGGAGATCAGTCAGATTGAGGGCGAGGCTAAGGGTACCCTGGCCAGACTGGGGGACATTCCGGTCTTTACCGGCAGCTCGGAAGAAATCCGTAAAATGACCAATATTCCCATGACCCGGGGCCTTTTGTGCTGCTTTGAGCGGCCGCCTTTAAAGACGGTGGAGGAGATTACCCGGGGCTGCAAGCGGATCGTGGTGCTGGAAAATGTGACAAATCCCACGAATGTCGGAGCTATCTTCAGGTCTGCGGCTGCTTTGGGTATGGATGCAGTTCTTATGAACGGGGCCAGCAGTGATCCTTTGTACCGGCGTGCCAGTCGGGTGGCCATGGGCACGGTTTTCCAGATCCCCTGGACCTATTTGGAGGAAACCGGTTTCAAGAGGATCCATTATGTGAAGCTTCTTCAGTCGCTGGGTTTCAAGACGGCGGCCCTGGCCCTTCGTAAGGACACGGTGACATTGGACGACCCGGTGCTTCGGCAGGAGGAGCGTCTGGCGGTGCTGCTGGGGTCCGAGGGTTACGGTCTGGAAGAGGAGACCATTGACCTTTGCGACTACACCATCAGGATCCCTATGTATCACGGTGTGGACTCGCTGAATGTGGCGGCCTGCAGCGCCGTGGCCTTCTGGGAACTGGGGAAGGGCCTGCAGCAGTAAGGCTGTGACAGATGTCAAATCAAGCTCGGAATTTGTTTTTCGGGCTTTTTTTGCGTTATTCT
>CADAIF010000159.1 GCA_902787905.1 uncultured Lachnospiraceae bacterium | reverse complement strand
ATTGCCATATCCTCCGGATACAATTAAAGTTATTGGACTTTTACTGTATTATTGTATCATATCAGATATGTAACTACAAGAGCGGCTATTTCGCGTCCGGGTGTCTCACAAAGCCGATCTCCTGTCTCCCTCCCTCCTAAGCTACAGCCGCTTAAGCATCATAATTTCATTGACAAAAGTTCCGTCCTTTAAACGTATGGAGTCCGGTTTGACACCTGTAATGCAAAAGCCCATCTTCTCATACAGGGCCCGGGCTCTTTGATTACCCTCAATGTAATCCAGTTCAATCTGGCGGATGCCGCCCCGTTCCCTCGCGATCCGGAACATCTCCTCAAATAGTCGGGTACCGATGCCGAGTCCCCAGTAATCCTTAAACACTGTAATGGCCACAGACGCTCTGTGCCCGATCTTCATGCCGCTCAGGAAGGAGATCTGGGCATTGCCCACGATTCTCCCGTCGACAAGACAGGCGATCATGACCGCGTTCGGATCATCTTCCAGGCCGCCAAGGAAGGCTTCCTCCCGGAAAACCGGCATATCTTCGAACTCTTCCGGATATCGCAGAAGAAAGTCCGTCTCCCCGTAAACCCTGACCAGAAACTGAATCATTTCTTCAGCATCGGATTTTAACGGACTTCTGAGCACAGCCCGGCGGCCATCCTTTAGATTAAAAACAGTTTCCTGCAAAACCATGTTTTAAGTCTCCTTGTTGCTGCTTATTTCCCATCCGGAAAACTCGTGAAGTAATCATTTTCAACCCTGGGATATCCGTATTTCTCACGTGCATCGGCAAAGGCTTTCATCATGAAACCCATGTTTCTGGCGAGATTTCTCATGGTCTGAAGGCCCTCCAGATCCTTCTTTACATCTTCAGCTGTAAAGCCATGCACCTGATTCCAGTAGGTTGATGAGGCTACAGGCATACCGCTGATCGTAAAATACTTGTTCAGAACATCAAAGCTGGCCGTATTGCCGCCCCTTCTGCAGCTGACTACAGCGGCGCCGACCTTCATATGTTTGGTAAAGGGTGTGCTGTAAAACAGTCTGTCCAGGAAAGACAGCAAGGTACCATTCGGCGATCCATAGTAGACCGGGCTGCCGATGACCAGACCATCTGCCGCCTGAAGCTTCTGCGCCACTTTATTGACAAGATCATCAAATACACACTGGCCGGCTTCACTGCATTTACCGCAGCCGATACAGCCACGCACCGCCGCAGTACCTACCTGGATCAGTTCAGTCTCGATGCCCTCTTCATGAAAAGTCTTAATCATCTCATCAAGCGCCGTTGCCGTGCATCCATGCTGATGCGCACTACCGTTTAAAAGAAGAACTTTACTCATCATCAAACCTCCATAAGTCTACAAGTCTGCTTTGCCGGAAAAATAAATGTCAAAGGGGACAGAGAACCGTCCCCCGTCTCCTTAGTCAGATACGTCCACATCCGGTGCGATCTGGATGTCATATTCGGGGTAGGCGGCTTTGATCTCATCGTAAAGGATCTTAAGGCCCTCGGCAGGTTTGATATCAAAGCTCATGACGACGTCAAATGCCATTTCCTTCGTTTCGGCGTCTAAATAGAAGCCGTGCATCTGCACTGCCCAGTCGTGGGCCATGACTTTGTCCTGGACGTCCTTCTGGATATCGTCGGCCGCGTTATTACCGGTATTGCAGGAATACAGGCCCACGCCGGTAAGGATCACACCGGTTTCTTTGTAGACCTTCCGCTCCAGTTTCCTGGTCAGCTTATCGAACTCCCTGGCCGTCATCGTATCGGGCACGCCCACATGAACGGACGCAAGATCCTTATCGGGCCCGTAATTGTAGATGATCAGATCATAAGCCCCTCGGACCTGCTCCTCTTCATTCAGGATTTTTTTGATCTGATCAGTCTTCTCTTTATCAGGCCTGACGCCCAAGATCTGGTTCAGGGTCTCGATCATCATCTCGATACCGGCCTTGATGATGAAGATGGCGATAACGACGCCGACATAGGCCTCAAGGGACAGACCACTGACCATGTAGATGATGGCGGAGACCAGTACGGAACCGGAAAGGATGGCGTCGAACATAGCATCGGAACCCGACGCCTCCAAGGATCCGGAATTAACCTGCACACCTTTGGCCTTCACATATCTGCCCAGGACGATCTTCACAACCACCGCCACAGCAATGATCACAAGTGAGATGATGCTGTAATCCGGTTTTTCCGGCTGAATGATCTTTTTGACCGACTCCACCGCAGATGTAATGCCGGCATAAAGTACGATGCCGGACACGATCATCGCGCTGAGATACTCGATCCTGCCATGGCCGAGCGGATGCTTCTTGTCCGGACGCTTCCCGGCCAGCTTGGTCCCTGCGATCGTAATGATCGAAGACAGGGCATCCGACAGATTGTTGACCGCGTCCAGCGTGACGGCAATAGAATTCGATACGATACCGATTACCGCCTTAAAAGCCGCCAACAGAACATTCGTCAGAATCCCGATGATACTGGTACGAATGATCACCTTATCACGATTCAGTTCAGAAACTGCATGTGCTCTTTTATTATCCATAAGTATAGTACTCCTCAAGGAGACAGGAGACGGAGAACCGTCCCAATGTCTCCTACAATGCTGCGCTCAATGTGTTCGGGACGCCGCGTGGTCCTCGGACAGCGTAGATCCCGGATATTTCCGCCAGAGATACTCCGGCGCCGCCTTGTATTTCTTCTTGATATAGTTAAAAACCGCCTGCCGATCCATCCCTTAGTCCCCCATCTGAATCGTCAGGGTAACATCCCCGTTAGCAAGCAGATGCGTCATCTCCTCCAGCTTAAGCTCCACATGCCCAAGCGGGGTGTAGGTCCAGGAATTGGAACCGTAAAACACAACGATCTGGTCGCCGGAATACAGAACGACATCGCCGGATGCCGCGATCATCTTCCGGTCATCGCTGACAATGCTCTGCCCAAGCGACCCGACCTGCTCGAAGCCCCCGTACATAGACAGAGGTATGCGAAGCGGCGCATCTTCGACCAGCGCCAACAACGCATCTACAGATGCATTCTTCTCCCAGGTCACCGGAACTAAAGTCTCACCGATCATCAGCTTCATCGCCTGCCTCACCTCATCTATCACCTGTGTTTCAGATGCATCTTCAACCGCACTCTCTGTGACTGTCACATCTGTCACTATAGATTCCTTCTCCGCCCCCTTTTCAGAGGCACAGCCGGTCAGGAGCAAAAGAGCCATCAGCAAAACCGGAAATAAACGTTTCACACTCATCGTACCTCCTTACCCAGGGAGACATTGGGACGGTTCTCCGTCTCCTTCTCCGGCCATGCCCGTGATCCCGATACTGTCCGCCTCCACATGACATCCGTAACAGGCGACCTCCACGCCTGCCTTCACGGCGCGCGCCAAAGCCTGCCCGAATTCCGGCTGCGTGTCATCATTCGGAATGACCTTATGGATCCCGTTCATCTGGATGACAAAAGCGATCCGGCAGTGATAGCCAGCCTTCGCCGCGACAGCCAGCTCCTCAAGATGCTTCACGCCGCGCTCAGTCGGTGCATCCGGAAACATCCCGATGCCCTGTTTCAGATCCACTGCCAGCGTGCAGCCCTTCACTTCCGTCAGATATTTTTCTCCCCGGCGCTCCATGTAAAAATCAAATCTGGAATCACCGTAAGCAAACTCAGGCTTCACCACATCGAAATCCCGACCCGTGAGATACTGCTTCATCAGTGCATTCGGGGCCAGACTGTCGATATTCACCCATTTTAGTCCAGGCTTATAAACAGAGATCAGGTCATAGGCGGTCTTCCGATTCGGATCCGCAGCCCTTTGAAGCGTCACCTTCGCCTCAGGCCTCAGCAGCTCTTTCAGACGTCCGGTATTCTTAACATGCACCTGCTCTGCCTTGCCCTCAATCAGCACTTCGGCGACAAAACGATTAACCCTGCGCACAAAAATGCCCGGAACCGTATTCTCATACCGAAGCATCGCTTTATATCTGCTCATGACATTTCCTTTCCAAGGGAGACGGAGAACCGTCCCCTGTCTCCCCGAATGCCGATGACAGGGAGCCTACTCATGCTTTCAGTCCCAGGATCTTTCTGGCCTGTTCGAGCAGATCTTCGCTGACCTCATTGACCAGTACCGCCTGCTTCACTTCAGGCACATGCGCCTTCAGTTCCTTGTTGATCAGATCTTCACTGGTCAGATCTGCCGCAGAACATCCTGCACAGACGCCAGTCAGCCTGAATCTGAGAATGCCGTCTTCAAAACTCAACACTTCCATATCGCCGCCGTGGGCTTTCAGAAGCGGACGGATATAAGTTTCAATCGTTTCGTTGATTTTTTCGTTCATGGATATTTCCTCCTTCAGTTC
>CADAIF010000158.1 GCA_902787905.1 uncultured Lachnospiraceae bacterium | reverse complement strand
ATTCCCAGAGCGCCTTCCGAGAGAACGATCTGCGCGCCGTACGCCTTCAGGAGTGTCCTTCTCTCCACACTCATTGTATCGGGAAGAGTGAGGATTGTCTTATAGCCCTTCGCTGCGGATACGCAGGCGAGACCGATTCCGGTATTTCCACTGGTGGGCTCAATAATCGTTGCCCCCGGTTTCAGAAGTCCTTTCTTTTCCGCGTCCTCGATCATCCAGAGCGCCACTCTGTCTTTTGCACTGCCTGCCGGATTAAAAAGTTCAAGTTTTGCAACAATCTCCGCGCCGGTCAGATTTTTCTTCTCCTGGTAGTTCCTCAGGGACAGCATCGGCGTCCCGCCGATCAGTTCCGTTGTGCTGTTCTTAATATTGCTCATTTTCCTGCACCCTTTTATTCCTTGTTGTCTTTATCATCTGACTGACTGCTGTCGGGAAGAAGCGCCTGTCTGTTCTTGTCCGCCGTCACAGTGCGGATCTCGATCAGCGGACCTCCCTTTCCCTCTACGTAGGAGCGGGTGATGGTAACCTTGCCTATGTTTTCATCCTTGGGAATCTCATACATGATATCCAGCATGAATTCCTCAATGATCGACCGCAGTGCTCTGGCGCCGGTATCTTTCTCCAGTGCCTTCTCCGCGATCGCTGTCAGAGCGTCGTCTTCAAACTCCAGCTTTACCTCGTCCAGAGCCAACAGTTTCTGATACTGTTTTAGAATCGCGTTCTTGGGCTCCTTGAGAATCTTGACCAGCATTTCAGTATCCAGCCCCTGAAGAGGACATACGACCGGAAGCCTTCCGATAAACTCCGGAATCATTCCGAACTTTCTCAGATCCTCATTAGTCACATAGTTCAGGATATTCTTCTCATTGTCGTATTTGTCCCTGATCTCAGCGGCAAAACCGATGGAGGTCTGTCTGGTCAGTCTCTCCCGGACAATACGCTCCAGATCGGGAAAGGCGCCGCCGCAGATGAACAGGATGTTTCTGGTATTGATCGTTGTCAGAGGGACCATCGCGTTCTTGCTGTTGGCGCCCACAGGGACTTCGACGTCTGCACCTTCGAGGAGTTTGAGCAGTCCCTGCTGGACAGACTCTCCGCTGACGTCTCTGGAATTTACATTCTTTTTCTTGGCGATCTTATCGATCTCATCGATAAAGATGATGCCCTGCTGGGCCCGTTCCACATCATTATCCGCCGCGGCCAGAAGCTTGGAGACAACGCTTTCGATATCGTCACCGATATAGCCGGCCTCGGTCAGAGATGTGGCGTCCGTGATGGCCAGCGGCACATCCAGCAGCCTGGCCAGGGTCTGGACCAGATAGGTTTTGCCGCAGCCTGTGGGCCCGATCATAAGGATATTGGACTTGTCGATCTCAATATCATCCATGGTGTTGGTGGCCACACGTTTATAATGATTGTAAACCGCCACAGAGACCACCTTTTTGGCGTGGTCCTGGCCGATGACATATTCATCCAGCTGAGCCTTGATCTTATGGGGCGCCGGAATGTGATGGATATCCAGCACCGGCGCAGCCTCCTCAGGCTTCTTTTTCTTCAGCTGCTGGCTTTTGGGCACGGCCTGGCTGGGATCTACGCCCCCACTCATATCAAACATATCCTGGAAATTCATGCCGAAGCCGTTCATGAAATTGTTGTTATTCATCAGCTGAAAGCTGCGCTCCATGCAGTCGATGCAGATGCACATTTCAGTATTGGGAATGTGCAGCATTTTCCCGGCCTTGCTTTCCGGGCGGCGGCACATATAACAGATATCTTCATAATCGTCCTTGCGGTCCTGATGCTCAGAACCGTTATTATATTCTTCCATTTAAGTCCTCCGGCCTTAAAAAAGGCCCTTTTTCATTTCTCAGATGTTAACCATTATATGCCAATTCCTGCCATCAGGCAATTTATAATTCATAAATTTTTTGTTAAACATCCTGACCTTATTGCATTAAAAAGGAGAGGCTGTCACAGGACAGCCCCTCCGGCTTTGATCTAAATGATCCGGCTTTTATTCAGCGTCTGATTTCGCACCCATGATGGTGGTCAGCTCCTGCTCGGTATACTCACCGTCTCTGGCCGGGAACTGGGCCGTGATGGTGACATTGTCGCCGGGCGCGCATTCCGAAATGGCTTCCTGCAGGGCCTCCATGGTGCTGATGTCCTCACCGTTAAAGCCTGTGATGATACAGCCCGCTGCCAGACCGGCACGCTCCGCCGCGGAACCCCTGGCCACACTGCTGACATAGACACCGGCCGGCGCGTCGTAAGCCTTGGCCGTGTTCTCATCCAGCGTACCGCCGGTGATACCCAGATAAGCCGTATTTTCATCGGTCTTGGTCACGATAGAGCCGTCGATGATGCCCTTGGCGATCTCAATGGCTGTATTGATCGGGATGGCGTAGCCCATACCCTCGACAGATGTATCCGAAAACTTGACAGTATTGATGCCGATGACCTCACCCTTGCCGTTCAGCAGGGCGCCGCCGCTGTTGCCGGGATTGATGGCCGCGCTGGTCTGGATCAGCGTCATGGTCTTATCCGTCAGCTCCACATCTCTTGCAGCTGCGCTGATGACGCCTGTGGTCACGGACTGGCCGTATCCCAATGCGTTGCCAATAGCGATCGCGCTCTGACCGGCTTTCAGATCATCGGAATTTCCCATGACACTGATGGCGATGTTGGACTTAGTCTCCTCAGACAGATCAGACATGTTGACCATAAGGACTGCGATATCCCCGTCCTCATCATAACCCTTGACGGTGGCGGTGGCATTGGTCTGGTCCACAAACTGGACAGATACCGTTTTCGCCCCCTTCACCACATGATAATTGGTGGTCAGGTAAAGGATCCCGTCAGACTCGCTGATGATGATACCGGAGCCTGCGCCCTGGGATTCCTCCGTATACTGATGACCGAACCAGTCTGTGATGGTGGATTCCACCGTGGTATTGACTGAGACGATGCCGGGCATGGCCGCTTCGACAATCTCCGACACGTCGTCGGAGTCCGTTGTCTCGGCGCCGGTGCTGGAGGTCTGCACAATATTCACTGTGCCGCCGGCGGAAGATGTGAGGGCCGCCGGTGAAGACGAGCCGCCAAACAGGCCTGCCCTGTTGAAACCGAAGATCACGCCGGAAGCCGCCAGACCGAAGATGAGTCCGCAGCAGAGAGCCTTGACGATGGCGCCGCCGAAGCTTCCCTTCCTGCGGCTGCCGGAACCATTCGACCTGCTGCCGCCGGAACCATTCGACCTGCTGCCGCTGCTGGGGCTGCCTGTGCCTGAGGTCTGCGGCTGCTCTATCTCTTCATAATAACTGTAGTCATTACCCTGGCCGTAACCGTTGTCCTGTCCGTAATTATTATTGAACATTTTTGATTTCTCCTTTCGGATTCTCTTTGAATCTGTAGATATACTAACACCGAATTGTGATGAGTTTGTGAACAAGATTTGAAAAAAATATTAACATCCCACATCATACTTGAACGAAAAGGACTTGTCATTCAGAGGGAATTGCGATATGATAATGAAAGTTTAAATAAGAAAGGATTAAGTGCATGAGCAAAAAGACAAATGCCAGGATGTCCAAAAAAACCAAAAAATGGGCCATCATCCTGGGCATTGAGCTGGTACTGATCGTTATTCTGGTTCCACTCGCCTTCTTGTATTCCAAATTTGCTCTGGTACAGCGTGCGGAGGCAGATGAAGTAAATAAAGCAAATATCGTGATCAACGAAGACGTGGATGTCGACACACAGAAAGTCCTGAAGGGCTACCGGAATATCGCCCTCTTCGGTGTGGATACACGTGAAGGCAAGCTGGACGGGGATACCCGTTCCGACAGCATCATCATCGTATCCATCAATCATGACACTAAGGAGATCAAGCTTCTGAGCGTTTACAGGGACACCTGCCTGTACGTGCCGGGCTGGGGCTACACCAAGGCCACCCACGCCTACGCCTACGGCGGCGCGGAGCTGTCCATGAGTATGCTCAATACCAATTTTGATCTGGATATCACAGAATTCGCCACTGGCGGCCATGTATATGCCGCAGGACTACTCAGACCTGATCGATGAGCAGAACTGGGCGACCGGTTCCGACTCTCCTTTCCTGGACGGTCCGGGCCTGCAGCTTCTCAATGGTACTCAGGCCACGGCCTACGCCCGTATCCGTAAAATCGACAGTGACTACATGAGGTCTGAACGTCAGCGTATCGTCCTGACGGAAATGTTCAAAAAAGCCAAGGACGCCAACGTTTCCCAGCTGCTGAAAATTGTGGACACGGTACTTCCGGAGGTCTACACCAACTTCTCCAATTCGGATATGCTGGTCCTGGCCAAGGATCTGAACAATTACGACCTTGTGGAATCCTCCGGTTTCCCCTTCGAGAAATATGAGGGTTCTCTGGATGACGGTCTCAGTTATGTTTTCGCCGACGGTTTCAACAACAATGTGATCGCGCTTCATGAATACCTCTTCGGCAACAGTACCTATTCCCCATCACCCACGGTGGATAATATCGGCAACGAAATCTATTCAAAAGTGATGCGATAGAAAAAAGGCTGCGATGCTTAAATGCACCGCAGCCTTTTTCATGGCAAAACCCGGCCCCTGCCGCCCAAAGGCGGCCTGCCTGTAACTGGCACCGGATACTGTCCGGCCTTAAGCCCCGCGTATTTCCCGCAGGAGCTTTCTGCCCCGCTCTATACGCTTACGGATGGTCTCCGGGGACATATGCAGCTTCTTCGCGATCTCCGGACTGCTGTACTCATAAACGGCGTTCAGGACCAATGCGTTCCTGTAGATCTCCGGCAGGTCGTTCACCTGCTTCAGGAGCAGCCTGTAATCCATTTTTTCCACATAGGCATCCGCCAGATCCTCCATTTCCCTGCCCCGATGCAGGGCCGCCAGAACCTCATCCTCCATGGGGACCAGCCTTTTTTCCTTTCTCAGTATGCTGAAACATACATTCATCAGGATCGAATCCAGATAATTCCAGGTCCGGCCGCTGCCCTCATCCTCTATCTGATCAAGATGTCTGTAAACTTTTTCGAAGGTAATCTGTGCCGCATCCTCAGCCCGGGCATAGTCATGCAGGACCTTACAGGCTTCACCAATTAAAGGCCCGCGATAACGACGATAGAGCTTTTCATATCTATCATCGCCATCGCTGGCCTTATGATTACTCTCTGTCATGAATCCCCTCCAAAAACTGTTCTTTATTATAAACGCAGCTTGGATGGAAATTGTGACAACGATTAAAGGATTTTTTTTACTGACGTCTAAGCAAAGGGTTAATATAGTATTTGATGACCCCGTTCACAGAATAGGCGGCAAAACAAAAGAGGGACTTTAAGGGGCCGAAGCCCATATAACGATACACATTGATCGTCATCAGGGCGGATTTGACCTTGCTGCCCGACTTGCCGTTACGGCTGACCCGGTAATTTAGAAGCGGCTCATTGACGGCACAGCCATACTTAAAATGGCGCAGCACCTTCATCCACATAATATAATCCTCGTGGGCCTGGCGGTCATTTTCCATGGGAAACATGACAGCCGCCCTGCGCTCGATCAGTACAGAGGAGCAGTTGATGGGATTCTGGAAAAACAGGTCCTTATAGGTCAGCTTACGGCTGACGCCGATCACCGTGCCCGTATCCTCACCGGACTCCGACACCAGACGCCGGCCGGTGGCGCAAAGCACATAACCGGTCTTCTTCAGAAGCCGCAGCTGCTTTTTAAGCTTCTCCGGCTCCCACCAGTCGTCGCAGTCCAGAAAGGCGATATAGCGGCCCGAAGCGGCCCTGACGCCCCTGTTCCTGCTGGCCGCGGCGCCCATATTGGTCTTATTGATCAGCAGATGCACATTGGGCAGATCCAGATAAGGACTGACCGTCTGCAGGGTGTCATCCGACGAGCCGTCGTCAACCATGATGATCTCCAGCGGCACATCCTGGATCAGGACCGAGTCCAAAGCCTTTTCGATCGTCATCGCCCCATTAAAGATGGGAATGACGACGGATACGCAGACAGGCGCACTGCTGCCTGAAGTCATTTTCATATCATTCATCCTTCTTACCATCTGTTTTCAGCGCTGTTTTCTGGCCGGAATCCAGACCCTCCGTACTCTCCTTGACGAAAAGGATCTTGACCGTCTGCATGATGATCAGAAGATCCAGAAACAGACTGTAGTTCTCGATGTAGGTCAGATCAAGCTTCAGCTTGTCATAGGGTGTTGTATTATATTTACCGAAAACCTGGGCGTAGCCTGTGAGGCCGGCCTTCATCTTCAGACGGAAATCAAATTCCGGAATGCTTTCCTTGTAAAGATCCGCAATCTCCGGACGCTCCGGCCTGGGACCCACAAAGGACATTTCTCCCTTAAGGATATTGAACAGCTGGGGCAGTTCATCCACATGAATGGTACGGATGACCCGGCCCACAGGAGTGATCCTCTGGTCGTTCTTCTTGGCCAGCTCCGCGCCGGCCTTTTCGGAGTCCACACACATACTCCTGAACTTGTAGATCATAAAGACCTTGCCGCCGATGGTCAGACGCTCCTGCCTGTAAAAAACAGGACCCCGGTCATAGGATTTGATCAGGATGGCCACCACGATCAGCACCGGAGAAAAGATGATCAGCACCAGCAGAGAGACCACGATATCCATGATCCGCTTCATGAAACGCTGTTCAATACGCAGACCCTTATTGCGGTAGAGCAAAAGCTCCGTATCAAAAAGATTGATGGTCGTTGAGCTTTTGATCATGATATCCGAAATTTTGGGGATACTGTAGCAGCGGATGGATTTCTCATAACAGTGCTTGAGCAGCTTATTCCTTCGCTGAGAAGGAATATCACCGATGACCACGGCATCATAGCGGTCGATCAGGGCCATGACACGGTCAAAGCCCTCACTGAGACAGACCACCTCAGAGATAGAATACTTATCCTTCCTGGAAGTGATCTTATCGATCAGAGACTTGGGATTGATCTTGTCATAGATCAGCAGCATTTGCCTGGGCGGGTACAGCTTGGCGTAAACATAACGCATGAAGATGACCCAGATCACCACCACCAGGATATCATAGGCGGTCATTTCGATGATGGGCTCCATAAAGGCCAGAAAACGCCAGCGGCCGATCAGGGCCAGCTGTACATAGGTCACGGCATTACAGAGCAGGACGGACAGAATCTGAGAAAGAATGACCTCAGAAACCTTCAGGTAACCGACCCTGTAAGCCCCCAGTATTTTTGAAAAGAAAAAATTGATGATCGCGTATATGCCCAGCAGCGCCCAGTTGCCGCGCCGCCAGTAAAGGGCGCCGATGACTGAACGGTAGTTGTAATAACGCGTCCATATATAATAGAAAATAGCGACCTGGATCAAGAGGATCATGGCTGACGCCAGAAACATGATCAGTCGTTTATATTGTTCTCTGTTCTCCACGAAAAAAACTCCCTGAATAGATCTTCTAATAACTATTCTATTATTATATGCCCTAAAAGGGAAAATAACAACTGAAAAAATCCTTAAGACGCCATATCAAGCTGTTTCCTGTAGAGTTTATAAAGGCGGCCGGAAGATGTGACTTCTTTGTCATAGACAAAGCCGCAGCGTTTCGCCAGCCTTTCAGAGATGTCATTCCCCTCTTCTATGCAGGCCGTCACCTCGTCAAGCTCCAGGGTCTCTTCGGCAAAGGAAAGCACGGCCCTGACCGCCTCCTCGGCCAGACCCTGACCGCGATACCTTGCATCGATCAGCCAGCCGGTATCCACCATAAACTCCCCGTCAAAGCCCACGACACGGAAGCCGCAGCGGCCAATCATCTCCCCGCTCTCCCGGTCACAGACCGCCCAGTAGCCAAAGCCGTAAAAGGAATAGCAGACATCAATATAGGCCTTCAGCTTCTCGGCTTCCTCTGCCCTGTCCTCGGAAAGAGGCTCCAGATAGCGCCTGGCCGCCGCATCCTCATAGAGCTCATAAAGCCGGTCCAGATCCCCCATCTGCATCTCCCGAAGGAAAAGCCGCTCTGTCTTCATGATACACATAGCATCCTCCGCATAAAGGAAAAGCCTGCCCTCTGTGAAGAGCGGCAGGCTGCCTTTTTATAAAAATGTTTTATTTCCTGGTCGTAAAGAAAAGCCTGTTCATGGCACTGAAGATCGCGCGCACGGAGGAACGGTTGATATTGGAGCTGATACCCACACCGAAGGCCTTCTCACCGGTCTCGGCATTCATCAGTTCAATATAGGTCGCAGCCTGGGAATCAGAACCCGTGGTCAGCGCGTGCTCCTCATACATGGTCAGTCTGGTATTGAAACCGCCCTCACTGTTCAGGGCCTGCTTGACCGCATCGATCGGACCGTTGCCGCAGCCCGTGATGGTCTTCTCCTCATCCCTGAAGGTGTAGGTCAGGACGACCCTGGTATCACTCTTAT
>CADAIF010000157.1 GCA_902787905.1 uncultured Lachnospiraceae bacterium | reverse complement strand
CTTTACCGTCCTTGCTGACATTGGGCTGACCCTTCAGCTGATTCAGCAGCTCCTGACGTTTCAGCTGCTCCTCACGCTTTTTCATGAGATGCTCACGGGTCTCCGCATCCGCGTCCACGATCACGCTGCCGATCCCGCCGTCAATGATCACCTCGCGGCCCTCAAATTCGGGCTTGATCTGGTCGCCGACACCGATAATGGCCGGAATACCCATGGTTCTGGCCAGAATGGCTGTATGGCTGGAACCGGAGCCTTCAGAGGTGACAAAACCGAGGATCTTGGACTTGTCCAGCTGGACAGTCTCACTGGGCGCCAGGTCGTCTGATGCCAGAATGACCGGCACATCGGAATCGATACCGCCCTGGACGACACCTAAAAGGATGCCGACAATACGGTTGGAAATGTCTCTGACATCCGCCGCGCGGGCCCTGAAATAATCATCATCCATGGCCGCAAAGGCCTCGGCCTGCATGGCGCCCGCATCTGTCACGGCAGCTTCCGCGTTCACACCGGATTCTTTGATCAGGCCCTCGATGGCCTCCTCATAGTCCATATCCTCAGCCATCATCTGATGGGTCTCAAACAGAAGCGCCGCCTCGTCGCCGGCTTCCGCTCTGGCCTTCTCGGCCAGCTCGCCCAGCTGCTCAATGGCCTTGGCCTGGGCCGCCTTGAAGCGCTCCCACTCAGCCTCTCTGTCTTCTGTTTCATAACGGCGCATGGTGCCTTTGGCACGCTGATAAAAATAAAGGGGACCTACGGCAACCCCTGCGGATACACCCTTTCCCTGAATCGTGATCATGGATTTTCTCCTTTCATTTTTAAAAAGATACGGCTGCCATGAGGCAGCCGTATCCGGCGGGATATCTTATAAATTCGCCTTGAAGAACTCTTCAAGTGCTGCGCAGACTGCTGCCTCGTCGCCGCCCTCTACGCTGATCGTTACTGTATCACCCTGCTTGATGCCCATCTGCATCAGAGCCATCAGCTTAAGTGCGTTGACGGACTTGTCACCCTTGGTGATGGTTACAGTGGAACCTGCAAAGCCTTTAACATTCTTGACTAAGATGCCTGCGGGACGCGCATGGATACCGACCGGATCTGTAATGGTGTAATCAAATGATTTCATAAGTAAGTACCTCCTTATTGATTTTCAGCTTATTAGTTCAAACCGCACTCTACGCCTTCAAAATCGTCAGAGTTTGTCAGCAGGACAACGACTGTGTCACTGTAGCCGGCTGCCTTGATCTTGTCACGGTCAAAGGCCAGCAGCTTCTGACCTGCCTTGACCTCCTGATCAGCCTCGACAAAGGCGGTGAAGCCGTCGCCGTTCATGTTGACGGTATTGACGCCGACATGGATCAGGACCTCCATACCATCCTTCTCAAGCGTTACAGCGTGTTTTGTATCGAAAACAGATGTTACAAGACCATCGAAAGGTGCGTAAACGACGCCTTCCTCCGGCTCAACACCGACGCCCTCACCCAGGATGCCTGCAGCAAAGGTCTCATCCGGAATATCCTCACGGGCAATGACTTTACCCTTCGTGGGCTGAAGGAGTTCGCCTGCGCCGCAGCGGATGACAGACGGCATAGCCTCTGTCAGATCCTTGATCTCCTCAGTTCTTTCCACCTTCTTGACCGGCTCATCTTCCTTCCAGGCAAACCAGGTCAGGATGGCAGCGACGCCGGCAGCGATAACCAGCTCAACCAGATACAGAAGTACGTTGTTGACCGCCGGGATCGCCGGGATACCTGTGACGCCGTAAACCGGGGCGCCCAGATGGAACAGGGCTCCGAAAAGGGAACCGACCGCACCGCCGATCATACCGCAGACAAAGGGTTTCATAAAACGGAAGTTGATACCGAAGATTGCCGGCTCAGTGATACCCAGAGAGGCAGACAGGGCGGACGGGAAGGCCACAGATCTTGTTCTCTGATTCTTCACCTTGAGGGCCACTGCCAGACACGCGCCGAACTGAGCGAAGTTGGCTGCGGATGCGATAGGCATCCAGGTATTCAGGCCGGTGCTGGCGATCATGCCGGCCTCGATCACGTTGTACATATGGTGCAGACCCATGACGACGGTGATGGGGTAGATCGCGCCCATGACGACCGCGCCTGCCATGGAGCTGGCCAGCCACTCGGCGCCGGCCAGAACCCAGTTCTCCAGAACAGAGAAGATGGGGCCGATGATCGTAAAGGTAATAAAGGATGTCACAAGGACTGTGCAGAGCGGCGTGACAAAGAGGTCGATCATTTCAGGCACCTTCTTGTGCAGCCACTTTTCCACCGTCGACATGAGCAGTACGGCCAGAATGACCGGAATGACATGTCCCTGATAGCCTACCTGTTTGACGTTAAAGAAAAACAGATGCCAGGTGGGTATTTCGTCCGCGGCATAACTGCCGACGGTCCAGGCGTTGATCAGTGCGGGATGGACCATCATCAGACCGATGACAGCGCCCAGGAAAATGTTGCCGCCGAAAACTCTTGCGGCACTGACGGCGACCAGTACCGGCAGAAGGGCAAAGGCGGTGTTGGCGACCAGGTCCAGGAAGCTGAACCAGTCACTGTTGCCGAAGGCCGGCCAGAACTTGGGGATAGCCTCGACAATACCCATCATCAGACCGGAAGCCACGATGGCCGGCAGGATGGGAACGAATACGTCGCCCGGTGTTTTAAGGATCTTTTTCCAGAGGGGCATACGAGATGCCGCCGCTGCCTTGACATCTGCCTTGCTGGCAGCCGTCAGGCCGGTCACTGCCAGGAACTCGTCATAAACCTTGTTGACCGTTCCTGTGCCGATGATCAGCTGGAGCTGTCCGTTGGAATCAAAAAGACCCTTGACTCCCTCGACCTCTTCCAGCGCCTTGGTGTCGATCTTGCTGTTGTCCGCAATGACCAGACGAAGGCGTGTGGCGCAATGTGCCGCACTGATAATGTTTTCTTTGCCGCCCAGATGAGAAAAGATCTCCTCTGCGCATTTGCGGTAATCCAGTGCCATAAAAATACTCTCCCTTTTGCTTATTCAGGCAGACTGACGGAAACAGCTGCCCGTATACCGTTAATAATATAACAAACGGCCAAATAACGCAAGGATATTGCCATAAATGTGCAAAAAAATATCGCACTTTAACAGCCGGCTTTGCACAATTTGTCAAATCAGCTCCAGCATTTCGAAAGCTCTGGCCAGACCATCCTCTTCCACTGCCGGGCAGACGATGTCACTGAGCGCTTTCAGGGCCGGACTGCCGTTGGCCATGCATACGCCGGTCCCCACGGTCAGGATCATCTCCCGGTCATTCATGCTGTCACCGAAACCGATGGTATCGGCGATATCAATGCCAAGTCTTTCCGCCGCGCAGCGGACACCTGTGCCCTTGTCAAACTTCCGGTTGATCAGCTCGCCGTTGATACAGTTGGCGCCCCGCATATCCTGGACGAGGAAATAAAAGTCGTCCTCCAGCTTTGCCCGGACCGGTGCCAGCTGCTTTTCATCACTGCACATGAAAACGATCTTGTAGATGGGACTTCCGTCATATTCGGCCATGGGGGCGATGCCCAGGTCCTTTTCCAGGGCGATCCGCCAGCGGACCAGCTCACTGTTGCCGCCGGAGGACTGATTCAGGAATTCCGCCAGGCCCTCGTCACACCAGCTGCCGTTTTTGGCTTCCAGTGTCCTGTAGGCCCCCGCTTCTTTGAACAGGCGCAGAGCCAGGTCTGCCTGATCCTTAGTCATGGGGCAGTCATAAAGCACTTCATCCCCGCAGAAGACATAGCCGCCGCCGCTGGCCACAGCCCCGTCAAAGCCCAGGGCCATCAGAGGCTTCAGCATGGCGTAGTTGCGGCCGCTGCAAAGGAAAACATAATGACCGGCCTGCCTTGCGGCGCGAATGGCCGAAACGGCGCTTTCCGGTGGTTCATTACTGCCCGGAAGGGTCAGGGTTCCGTCAATATCTATAAAAATCAGTTTTTTATTCATGAGACACCTCTAAAACTCACAGAGCAGCCAGGCGAAGGCACCGGGAGCAAGGGTGACGGGCCGATTACCGACAGGACTCTTGGTCAGGGCATTGAAAAAGCGGCCCTCCTCCTGCAGGACGACGGTCTTTTCATCCGCCGAGAAGTTAAAGAGCGCGACCAGCTTCTCCTTATCGTAGTAGCGGCCGATGCCCAGGACAGCATCGTCACCGGTTTCCACCAGCCATGTATCCGCCTTGCCGTCGAAGACCCGGTGGCCGGCTCTGATTTTTTCCAGCTGCCGGAGGGCCTCAAAGACCTCTCCCTCCACTGTGTCCGGATCATGTCTTTTCTCAGCAGCCTCCCAGTCCATGTCGCCCCGGTGGATGTAGCGGCTGTCCTCCCGTTTCAGGGGATCCTCGTGATAGCCGTAGTCATTGCACATGGCGATCTCATCAC
>CADAIF010000156.1 GCA_902787905.1 uncultured Lachnospiraceae bacterium | reverse complement strand
TCCAGACATTCCTTAACAGCCTCGCCGTCCATGACCCTGCCGCTGGAGAAGGTCACACCCTCCCTCAGGGTGATCAGGCAGGTGTTGTCATCGATAAACTCATAACCGGTGGCCAGCCAGGGCTCCGGTTCCATGGCGTCACTGAACTTAAACAGGGTCTCACCGACACCGTAGCGCAGACAGCTCCAGCCAAAGTAGCCGTTATGGGGATCCACGCCCTCGTCACCCATCTCCACGCCGAAGCCGGTGGTGCCGTATGTAAATACCTTTTCTGCTGCCCCGGCCTGTGTCCCGGCAGCCTGTTCAGTCTCCTTGCCCGCGCCGCAGCCGGTCATCATGACGGCCGTCAGAATCAGGGCCGCTGCCAATGCTGTCCATCTCTTTTTCATCTTTTTCATCCTTTTGTCCTTTCTTTAGGATCCAGATAGTCCCGAATCGTGTCGCCAAGTAAATTAAAGATCATGACTGTCATGAAGATGGCAGCCCCCGGCGCCAGGATCATCCATGGTACGCTTTGCAGGAGGCTTCGCCCGTCACTCATCATACTGCCCCACTCTGCCATGGGCGGTTTGACGCCCAGGCCTAAGAAGGATAAGGCCGCCAGTTCCATCATCATTGTGCCGATATCCAATACGGCCGTTACCAGTACAGGCCCGGCGATATTCGGTAAAATATGCCGGATCACCAACTGCAGGTCGGAGCTGCCGGACAGCCTTGCCGCCATGATATAGGTTGATGACTTCTGGACCAGAGTCTGACTTCTTGCCAGCCTGGCATACTTCGGCCAGCTGACCAGAGCCAGGGCCAGAATGGCGTTCTGCACGCCGCCACCCAGAACACCGGCCACCGCCAGGGCGAAGACCAGGCTCGGAAAAGCCAGAAAAAGATCGGATATCCTCATCAGGACCGTATCAACCGGTCCGGGCTTCCAGGCACTGATCACGCCTATGCCTGTCCCGGTAACCGTAACCACTGCCACCAGGATCAGTGTGGCAAAAATACTGGTCCTGCCGCCGATCAGGACTCTGGAAAGCATATCTCTGCCGTAACGGTCCGTCCCCAGAAGATGGTCAGGCCCCGGGACCTGCATGGCTATGCTCAGATCCTGGGCATAAGGGTCATAAGGACATAAATGTTCCGCAAACAGGGCGGCCAGAAGCAGGCATCCGGCCAGGATCAGGAAAAAGATCAGCCTGGCTCCGGTATGGGACCTGACGACCTTCTGCCTGCGCTGTGTGACATGGTCTGTCATAAACGATCACCTCCCAGCCGCACTCTCGGATCGAGGAGATGATAAAGGATGTCCGTGACCAGATTGACCAGGACATAGATGATGGCCATCCAGACCACATAGGCCTGGATCATGGGATAATCTCTCATAGAGATGGCATCCACCGCCAGCTTGCCCACGCCGTCCCACATAAAGATGTTTTCCACAATGGCCGTGCCGCCGAGCAGACTGCCGATGGACAGGGCCAAAAGGGTCAGGATGGTCAGCATGGATACCCGGAGCACACTTTTGAAGACAATCACACTGCCCTTCACACCCCGGGCCCTGGCCCCGATGACATAATCCTTATTCAATTCTTCAAGAACCACCGCCCGCACCTGCCTGGTATACTTGGCGGCCATGGAAACAACCAGGGTGGCCGTGGGCAGGATCAGACTGACGAGTGTATTTCCGGATGTAATGACCGGCAGGATTTTAAACCTTATTGAGAAAACATACATCAGCAGCAGGGCTGCGAAAAAGTTTGGCATGGAATTTCCCATAAAGCTGAAAAACCGGATCAGATAATCCACGATCCTGTTGTGACGGACAGCTGAAATAATGCCCAGGGGCAGAGCGATCACAAGAGTCCAGACAATCGCCGAGCCTGTCAGAAGCAAAGTCGCCGGAAGCTTTGAGGTCAGGGTCTGAAAGACATCCTTATTCGAAACATAGCTGATACCCATATCCCCCCGGAGCATACCGGCCAGCCAGGTCAGATACTGAATGATAAAGGGTTTGTCCAGGCCCAGCTCGACCTTCTTCGCGTCGATGATCTCCTGGGCCACCGCTGTCCCCCGGCTCTCGTACAGATAGCTGATGGCATCGCCGCCGGCCAGCCGCATCATGGCGAAGGAAAGAAAGGTGATGCCCAAAAGGATGGGAATCAGCTGGAGCAGCCGTTTAAAAACATAATTTCTCATAAAACAAAAAATCCCTTATATGGGCACACTGTCCCTATAAGAGATTCATTCTCCTTTATAGCGGCTCTTCCTGAGCCTTTCAATTCATCTTTTAAAAAAGCGGTGCTTCATGCACCATTCTTTTCATATTATAATAGATATACGGAAGAATGTCAACGTGATTCAGGCAGTATCAAACGGCCTGAATCCGCGCATTTTTACTGAACGAGAGGCTTGCATTAGCCTCAGATGTGCGGTATGATAGCTTAGACGGGGATATAGCTCAGTGGGAGAGCGTTCGGTTCGCATCCGAAAGGCCGTGGGTTCAAATCCCATTATCTCCATTAAAAAAACAGCTGCATTGATCGCAGCTGTTTTTTTATGCAAAAGTGCTTTACAAGCCCTTTCTTACTCAAAGACACGTATGCCGCCCCAGGGACGTATGCGAAGCACATGGCAGGCCCCCTGACCGAAAATGTGCTCCAGCGCCTCGCGGTAGGCCGGGAGCAGATCATCCGGCACAAAGGCCTGGATGGTGCCGGCAAAACCGCCGCCATGGACGCGGCAGGCCCCCCGTCCGGCAAGTATCGCCTCGCTGACCGACAGACCGACAGACAGGCTCTGATGGGCCGGCGCACTGGCCGGATAGACATTCTGCAGGTATTTAAAGGAAGAATCACCCGAAGCATTGATCAGCCGCAGAAAGCCTTCAAAATCCCCTGTCTCAAGGGTCTTTCTGATGGCCGACACCCGGTCTTCCTCCCTGAAAAAATGCATCGCTCTGAGGATTTTCCTGTCATCCAGCTTTCTGCGCAGCCTGGGGATGGCCTGATAAAACACCTCCGGATCCACATCCCTCAGCACCTCTTTACCAAAATGCTTTGCCACCGCCTGCATATCTGCCGGCACCGCGGCGTATTCATGGGTCAGATGGGCATGGGACCCCTTTGTATCCACGATACAGAGGCTGTGCCCGAAGGATGCAAGGTCCAGATCCATCTTCTGAATGACGGGCTTATCAGGGTCCTTAAAATCCATAAAGGTCAGACCGCCCATGGCACTGGCCATCTGGTCCATCAGGCCGCAGGGCTTGCCGAAATAGACATTTTCCGCGAACTGGGAAGCCACAGCCATCTCTACCGCTTTGACCTTCATGTGATTATATAAGCCGGACAGGATCGCCGCCACTGCCACTTCAAAGGCGGCCGATGAGGACAGGCCGGATCCGCCCAGGACCTCACTGGTCATGACAGCCCTGAAACCTCCGATCCGGTAACCCATCTTTTTCAGCTTCGCGGCCACACCGCGCATCAGGCCCACAGAGGTTCCCTTCTCTCTGGGAACGGGTTTTAAGGATTCCAGGGAAAGGTGCATGACCGGATATTTGTCCGACTTCACCTCAATCAGCGGCCCGTCCACCCTCTCAGCCACGGCGATAATGTCCATATCCACGGCCGCCGCGGCCACCATTCCATGCTGGTGGTCCGTATGATTGCCGCAGACCTCCGTCCGTCCGGGAGCGCTGAAAATTTCAGTCTGCGCCGGGCCGAAGGTCTTTTCAAAGGTCTTTAAAAGACCGATATAGCGCGCCTTTTGCGCATCGACATCCGTATAGATCTCTTGCAGACGTTCATCCAGACTGCCGCTTTGCAGATCCCGGATCCAGTCTCCGGTTTCCTGTCTCATCAGCACCTGCCTCCTCTCACGCAAGATTACTTTTTCTTCCCGACATTGACCTTCAGCCAGTTCTCCTTGATCTCACGCACCCTGAGAGCGGTGGCTTTGGAAGATTCCTCGGAGATTTCCGCCAGAGCTGAATCTGACTTCTCCTCTGCCTTTGCCTCTGACTGGGCCCTGCCCTGTCTGGCCTCCCTTCCTGTGCCACGAGGAGCGTTATCACGGAGCCGCAGGCCGGTGGAATTCACGATCTCCACCTCCGGCAGGCTCTTGACAAAACTGCTGAACTTATTATAACCGTAATTCTTGATATTGAAGTTCGGATACTGACGGGAGAGTTCCACATTCAGACGGCTCATGTTGTCCACCTCGCCGCCGCTGTTCTTCAGGAAATTGACGATAAAGGCCTTGATCTCGTCGATCTGCTCCTTCAGACGAAGGACGATCTGATGCCTTGCGGTCAGAAGCTCAACGCTCTTGCAGCTGTCCGAGATAAAGGTGGTCAGCTTGGAATAGCCGTAGTTACGCACATCGAAATCCGGGTAAAGCAGGTTCAGCTTACTGCCGATCTCGCCAATCTGGGTCTCCTTGCCCTGATTG
>CADAIF010000155.1 GCA_902787905.1 uncultured Lachnospiraceae bacterium | reverse complement strand
CCATATCAAGGCCAGAGAGATGGTGGTGGAAGTCGATGTCCCGCTACATGAAGGCGTCAAAGTGAAGCAGATGGCGACGGCTGTCAAGCTGAGTGAATGCCCCTGCGAGTACAGACACGCCGGATATCCTCTGGGCTATCACACGCGCGCAGTCATCGAAAGCTTAGGGCTCGACTATGAAGCCCTGCAGGAAAAGGGCGTTTTTGCCTGACTCTTGAAAAGATTCTCCGCGGTACCCTTCGGTATCGCGGATTTTTTATTGTTTTTTTCATTTTTTTCTTTGGTTTTTTGCGTCTTTTCCGCAGGTCCCGGCAAGGGGCCGGTCTGTATGTAACTGTTTGGCAACATCTGCCTGAAAAAGGCCGTCTTTTCGCCATGCTGCCATTTGACTACATGATGCTGATCCGCATCGTTCTTATCTGTTTTGCCGCAGATTCCCCGCCGTCAACGCCCCCTTTTTCTTCTATTTACCCCGCTTTTTTGTTTGATAATGTTTTGACAGGTTGGCACAGCCCTTGCTGTATATAGGGGCAGAACAAACAAACCATCAACAAATGGAAAAGGAGAAAAAAAATGAGCGTTATCAACGAAGCCAACATGATTGCAAGAGATCCTCTGATCAACGGTTACACTTTCGATGAGATGGCCATTGGAAACACAGCCTTCTTTACCAAGACATTAACAGAGGCTGACGTAGCTATGTTCGCCGGTGTCACAGGTGATTTCAATCCCGCCCATGTCAATCAGACAGGCGCTGAAAACATGAACCTTCCCGGCCGCATCTGCCACGGCGCGCTGACCGCAGGTCTGGTCTCCACCGCTCTCGGCACCAAGATGCCGGGCCAGGGCTGCCTTTACCTCAGCCAGAACTCCAAATTCATCCGCATGGTGAGATTCGGAGATACACTGACCGTTCGTCTTGAGGTCATCGATAAGGATGCCGTTAAAAACAGAGTCATCATTAAAACAGAAGTCTTTAACCAGAGGGACGAGCTGGTCCTTACAGGCCAGGCAACGATGGTCCCGAAGAAATGACACAATAAGGAGGAAACAAAACAGTGTTCGCACTTACAGAAGAGCAATTAGAGGTTCAGAGCCTGGTTCGTAAATATGCAGTAGAAAAGATCGCGCCGCTGGCGGAAACCATTGACCATGAGGGCCGTTTCCCGGTTGAAAACATCGAAGGTCTTACAGAGATGGGCTTTATGGGCCTTTGCATCCCCGAAGAATACGGCGGCATCGGCATGGATGAGATCACCAAGTGCCTGGTCATCATCGAGCTGGCCAAGGCCTGCGCAAGCACTGCTGTCATCGTTGATGTCCATTACCTGGTTTCCGATATCATCATGCACATGGCCAACGAAGAGCAGAAACAGAAATATCTGCCCATGGCAGCCGCAGGTAAGCTTGGCGCTTTCTGCCTGACTGAGCCGGGTGCCGGTTCCGACGCAGGCGGCCTTCGTACCAAAGCCGTCAAGGACGGAGATGATTACATCATCAATGGCCAGAAGTGCTTCATCACCAACTGCGGCCCCAACGAAGGCGACTTCTTCGTCGTCATTGCCCTGACCGATACTGAGAAGAAGACCCACGGCGGCATGACCGCTTTCCTGGTCGACCGCGATAATCCCGGCCTTTCCGTCGGCAAGACTGAGAACAAGATGGGTATCAAGGGTTCCGAGACATCTGAGCTCTGGCTGACAGACTGCCGCGTACCCTCAAGCGCAATCCTCGGCAAGATCGGCGACGGTTTCAAGATCGCCATGATCGGTCTGGACGGCGGCCGTATCGGTATCGCTTCCCAGGCTGTCGGTATTGCTGAAGGCGCTCTGGCAGAGGCTGTCAAGTACGCCGGTGAGCGTATCCAGTTTGGCAGACCGATCGGCGCCAACCAGGGTCTCCAGTGGTATATCGCTGAGATGGCCACTCGTGCTGAAGCCGCAAAGATGCTTGTCTTCGAGGCCGCTGATCTTCGTGAGCGCGGCGAGAACTGCACTAAGGTTGCAGCCATGGCCAAGCTGTTTGCCGGTGAAGCCGCCTGCTTCGTCACCGATCTGGCCCTTCAGATCCACGGCGGTTACGGCTACATGAAAGATTATCCTATTGAAAGAATGTACAGAGATGCCCGTATCACTAGAATCTATGAGGGCACATCTGAAGTCCAGAAAATGGTCATCGCCCGCAGTGTCATGAAGGGCTGATCCTGAATTAATCGTCATTTCACCAAATAATTATCTATCATTTTATTCATTATCAGGAGGCGTTATAATGAAACCAGATCTTCTTAAAGGTATCCGTGTTGTTGATCTTACAACTTATGCTGCTGCTCCCGGCGCCGGCCGTATGATGGCTGACTGGGGTGCCGATGTCATCAAGGTTGAGCCCTTTGCCGGCGACCCGATGCGTCATTTCGGTGATTCCATGGGCGTTCCGGCCACAGATGAGGAGAATCCCATCTGGGAGCTGGAAAACGGCAATAAGCGCGGCGTCAGCATCGATATGAAAAATCCTGAGGGCAAAAAGGTCATGATGAAGCTGCTTGAGACAGCAGATGCTTTCATCTCCAATGTCCGCCTGGGTTCCCTCAAAAAAATGGGTCTCGATTACGAGAGCCTGGCACCCAAATTCCCGAAGCTTGTCTGGGGCCATGTTTCCGGTTACGGCATCTATGGTGAAGAAGCAGCCAGACCGGGCTTTGATGTCATCTCCTACTGGGCCCGCGGCGGCTCCCTGGTTGACCTTGCGCCTATCGGTCATCCCCCGATCACACCGCCCTACGGTATCGGCGATCATACAGCCAGCCTCGTTCTCCTTGGCGGCGTTCTCGGTGCTCTGATGAGAGAGCAGAGAACCGGTCAGGGTGAGAAGGTCGAGGTCTCCCTCTACAGCACAGCCATCTGGGTCAACTCCCTGATGGTCATCAGTACCCAGTACGGCGACAAGTGGCCCAAGGACAGATACCTGCCCTCCACGCCCTTCTCCAATACCTACCAGTGCAAGGATGGTGAGTGGATCACTCTGACCATCATCGCCTACGAGCGTTACTGGAAGGCCTTCTGTGAGGCTATGGAGATTCCGGAGGTTGTCGACGACGCACGTTACAATACCCTGCTTGAGGTCAAGAAGCCTGAGAACTGCAGAGCCTTCTGCAAATTCCTGGAGGAGACCTTCATCAAACATGACAGCGCCTACTGGATGGAGAGACTGAGCGCTGCGGATATCGCCTTCGAACACAGCGCACATTACGCAGATACCGCCACAGACAAACAGGCAATTGCCAACCACTATGTTGAACCTTTCACCATGAAGTCCGGCAAGCAGTTCATGCTGCCCATGTGCCCCGTCCAGTTCAGGGAGAACGCGGCGATCGATTCCGCACCCGCACCGCTGATCGGTGAGCACAATGAAGAGGTCTTCAAGTCTCTGGGCTACACTGACGCCGAGATCCAGGCCCTGAGAGACGCCAAAGCCATCGGCTGATGTATCCCGGCAAACACGCACATTGATTCATTTTCAGCAGGACCGGCTTTTGCCGGCCCTGCATTCTGAACGAATTACAGAGAGGAGCTCACAATGATTGGTGTAATTGGAATCTTTCTCGGACTGGCCGTTCTCATCTTTCTGGCTTATAAGGGCTATTCCGTTTTATGGGCTGCGCCGGTAGCCGCTATGGTCGTCGCCGTGATCGGCGGTCTGAACCTTCTTCCGGCCTTTACAGATACCTACATGACAGGTCTGGTCGGCTTTGTCAAATCCTGGTTCCCCATGTTTATGCTTGGCGCGATCTTCGGTAAGATCATGGAGCTTACCGGAAGCGCGAAAGCCATTGCAAAGACACTTTCAGAGAAGATCGGTGCCAAACGCGCGGTCACGGCGATCGTGGTCAGCACAGGTCTGATGGTCTACGGCGGCATCTCCCTTTTCGTCGTTGTCTTCGCCATTTATCCGATCGCTCTTTCACTTTTCAGGGAGGCAGACCTTCCCAGACGTCTGATCCCCGGCTGTATCGCCTGCGGCGCTTTCACCTTCGCCATGACAGCTTTCCCGGGCAGCCCGCAGCTGAACAATATCATTCCTTCCAAGTATTTCGGCACAACCGCCATGTCCGGCCCCATTCTCGGCCTGATCGCCGGTATCATCATGCTTGTCCTTGGTATTCTCTGGCTCAACCACAGTGCCCGTAAGATGGTCGCTGCAGGTGAGCATTTCGATGAGCCGGCCGGACATGTCTCTGACGATGGCAAGCCCGAGGTCAACTTCTTTGTTGCCCTTCTGCCTCTGATCGTCGTTGTCCTGATGCTGAATCTGCTGACCTACTTCGCAGGCTTTGAAGCAAGCATGGCTTCCACCTACTCTATCATCATCGCCCTGCTGTGCGGCATCTTCCTGGCCATCATTCTGAATGTCACGAAGACCCACGGCTTCCTGAAGGCGATCAGTGAAGGTGCGCAGGCCTCTGTTTCCGCAAGCGGCGATCAGGAGAGCGGCCTCAAGGCCAGCCCGCTGATCTCTGAGGCCCTGGCCGTGACACTGCTGGCCGGCGCTACAGGTTCCTCCTCCGGCGGTCTCGGCATCTGCCTGGAGGCTCTGGGCCAGAATTATCTGGACCTGGCCAATCAGATCGGCATGAATCCCGGCATTCTGCACAGGGTTGCCGCTGTCGCGTCCGGTGGTCTTGATTCCCTGCCCCACTGCGGCGGTATCGTCACCATGCTCATGGTCTGCGAGATGGACCACAAGCGTTCCTACAAAGATATGGGTATGACCACTGTTGTGATCCCCGTGATCGCTACCATTGTTGTTGTTATTCTCGGTACGATTGGCATCTGTTGATCGATCCGATCTCTCTCTCCCCAAAAATGACCGCCTTCCAATGCTGTGATGGAAGGCGGTCTCTCTTTTTTTATTCTGTATTTACTCCGGCCGTTTCATGCCCAGGGCCTTCGGCCAGTCAAGGATATCTCCGGCCACCTTGCAGTGGTGCCAGATCTCCTCATCCGACATGTTGTGGATCAGGGGTTCATAGTAAAGCTCTGCTTTTGGGGTCCAGAAGCGCTGCCTCGCTCAGGATCGTATTCATATAGTCGACCGTGCCGCTGACGACAGCCCTGTTTGGACTTGACTTTATTGATTTTTATTTCTTACTCACCGCCGCAGCCAGGGTCACGCCTGGGTATTTCTGTTTCCTCACGGTCAAAGCGCCGGAAGCTTCGCCTGCCGCCAGGCAGGCTGCACGCTCGCACACGCAGTCCACACCGGTTCTGGCCTCCACAAAGGCAGATGAAGAAAAAGTGCCTTCCACCTGCATCAGCTGCGGGCCGTCAAAAACCTTGAAGGGCCAGCCGCGCTCCCGGCAAAGTTCCAGGATGCCGGCTTCCTCAGCCTTCAGGTCAATGGAAGCCAGACCGGCCACCGATGCCGGATGAATCCGGAACTTCTTCATGAAATCCTCCAGAGACTGGGCGATCAGCTCTGCAGATGTCCCCCGCTTGCAGCCGATGCCCAGCCAGAGCCGTTTTTCCGGCACCAAAAGCAAGGCCTTCGCCCCCTCCGACTGACTGCAAAAGTCAATGACGACCTGACACGCCGGCAGATCATCTGACAACTCGAAGCTGTCGGACAAGGCTTCCTTTGCATCTGCCGCAAGGCCCGCCCTCAGATCCGGAGCAATATAGAGAGAGAGCTTCTGTCCGTGGACGATCCGGGCCGCGATATCCTTCGCCTTCACCCTGTCCGTGATCAGGAGATTCCGGGCATGGGCAAAAACATCCAAAGCGGATTTTCCCTGCACATCTGACGCTGTGGTCAGCACCGCCTGCGCGCCAATGAGGTTCGCGATCTCCAGGGCCAGGGCATTACCGCCGCCCACATGGCCGGACAGGATGGGGATCACGAAGTGACCGGCCTCATCCATGACCAGGACCGCCGGATCCTTAAATTTGTCCCTGACAAAAGGCGCGATGACGCGCACAGCAATCCCTGCCGCCCCGATGAAGATCAGGGCATCATGGGCAGTAAAAGCTTTCTTCGTCCAGGCCGAGATGGGCTCTTCCACACGAATGCAGGCGCCCTCCGCATAAGCGCTCTTGACAAAAGCCTCGCAGGAGTGACCTGCATCTTTAAGCAGCTCTTTCAACCGAAGGGCAAGATGCGAGCCCTGCGCCGTGAAGGAAAGAATCACTGTCTGCATTTTTCACCCTTCCTGAAGCCTGTGGTGAAGGCCGGGTCATAAAGACAGGATCTGGCGTAATCGCTGTCCAGGACCTTGCCCACAATGACCAGCGCCGTTTTATGAATACCGGCTTCCTCAGCCTTTGCGGCCAGATCATCCAGATGACCGCGGACCTGCTTCTCATCCGGCCAGCTGGCCTTGTAAATGATGGCAGCCGGTGTCTCGGGCGGATAACCGCCGGCCATCAGCTCCGCTGTCAGATCTTTCAGCATGCCTGCACTCAGGAAAAGCACCATGGTGGACTGATGAGCCGCCAGAGCCCTGATGGATTCCCTGTCCGGTACAGGCGTCCTGCCGGCCATACGGCTGATGATCACGGTCTGAGAGACCCAGGGCAGGGTGTATTCCAGATTCATGGCCGCGGCCGCCCCGCAGAAGGCGCTGACACCCGGACAGTCATCATAGGCGATGCCAAGCTCGTCCAGAGCATCCATCTGCTCCCGGATGGCTCCGTAAAGACAGGGATCGCCGGTATGCAGACGCACCAGCTCCTTCCCTGCCGCCTCCGCATCCTTCATGACCTCCAGCACCTGTTCCAGCGTCATTTCCGCACTGTTGTGGATCACGCAGCCCTCCCGGCACATGTCCAGCAAGGCCGGATTGACCAGAGAGCCTGCGTAAATGACCACATCTGCCTGTGATAAAAGCTTCTGTCCACGGACCGTGATCAGGTCCGGCGCCCCGGGGCCTGCCCCAACAAAAT
>CADAIF010000154.1 GCA_902787905.1 uncultured Lachnospiraceae bacterium | reverse complement strand
GATCTGGCTTTACCGCAGTATCATCTATCCGCTGGACCGGCTGAAGAAGGCGGCCCAGACCATGACAGCCGGCAATCTCAATGTCAGCGTCACGGCGGAGAGTGATGATGAGATCGGCGAGCTCTGCACGGCCTTTGAGGAAATGCGTATCAAGCTGCGCAGTCAGATCGAGCAGAACATGCAGTATGAAAAGGACAGCAAGGAGCTGATCAGCAATATCTCCCATGACCTGAAAACGCCCATGACCTCGATCAAGGGATATGTGGAAGGGCTCATGGACGGGGTGGCGGACACGCCGGAAAAGCAGCAGCGCTATATCAGGACCATCTATAATAAGGTGAATGATATGAACAGCCTGATCGAGGAGCTTTTCCTGTACGCCAAGCTGGACAGCAATGCGGTGACCTACCAGTTTGTGAAGGTCAATTTAAGTGATTATTTCGAGGACTGTGTGGAGGAGATCCGTCTGGATCTGGAAGCGCAGAATATCGATTTCGGCTACTTCAACTATGTGTCCAAGGATACCGTCATCATTGCCGATCCCGAGCAGCTCAAGCGGGTGATCAACAATATCATCGGCAACTCCATCAAGTATGCCAGTCCTGACAGGAAGCCCTACATCGGCATCCGGCTCATGGAGGAGGCGGAGTTTGTCAAGGTGGAGATCGAGGACAACGGTAAGGGAATCGCCAAAAAAGAAGTACCCTATATTTTCGACCGGTCCTACAGGACCGACGCCTCCAGGAATTCTTCCATGGGCGGCAGCGGCCTGGGCCTGTCCATCGCCCGGAAGATCATCGAGGAGCACGGGGGAAAGATCTGGGCCAACAGTACTGAAAACGTGGGAACCACGATCCATTTTGTGATTCGTAAATATAAGGAGACAGTCATCTATGAGTAAAATACTGATCATTGAGGACGAGGTGGCCATCGCCGAGCTGGAGAAGGATTATCTGGAGCTCAGCGGTTTCGAGGTTTTTATGGAGCATACCGGGGACGCGGGACTTCGCGCGGCCTTAAAGGACGGCTTTGACCTGATCATCCTGGACCTCATGCTGCCCGGGATCGACGGCTTTGAGATCTGCCGGAAGATCCGGGAAAAAATGAATACACCCATTATCATGGTATCCGCCCGCAAGGAGGATATCGATAAGATTCGCGGCTTAGGCCTCGGCGCGGATGATTATATGACCAAGCCCTTCAGCCCCAGTGAGCTGGTGGCCAGGGTCAAGGCCCATCTGGCCAGATACGAGCGTCTGGTCGGGAGCGGCATCAAGGCCAACGAGATCATCGAGATCCGGGGCATCAAAATCGACAAGACTGCCCGCCGGGTTTATGTGAACGGTGAGGAAAAGGCCTTTACTACCAAGGAATTTGACCTGCTGACCTTCCTGGCCGAGAATCCCAATCATGTCTTTACCAAGGAAGAGCTTTTCAACCGGATCTGGGATATGGAATCCATCGGCGACATTGCCACGGTGACCGTCCATATCAAGAAGATCCGTGAGAAGATCGAGCTGAACACCTCCAAGCCTCAGTATATTGAGACGATCTGGGGTGTGGGCTACCGTTTCAAGGTCTGAGGTCCATGGCACCGGTTACTGTTTTATATGAGGATGCCGTCTGTATCGTGGTGGTCAAGCCGCCGGGCATGGCCTCCCAGACCGATCGGTCAAGCGCACCGGACATGGTCAGCTGGCTGAAAAATTATCTGAGCCGGAAGCAGAAGGGCAAAGAGCCCTATGTAGGCGTTGTCCATCGTCTGGACCGGCCCGTGGGCGGCGTGATGGTCTATGCGCTGACCAAAGCGGCCGCGGCAGACCTGTCCGGGCAGATCCGTCAGAATCTGATGCAGAAAAGCTATCTGGCTGTCCTTAAAGGGCGGCCGGCGCAGACGGAAGGCAGCTGCACGGACTGGCTGAAAAAGGACGGGAAGACCAATACATCCTCGGTCGTGCCTGAGAATACGCCGGAAGCCAAAAAGGCCGTGCTCAAGTACCGGGTACTGGAAACCCGAAGTCTGCCGGAGGGGGAGCTTTCCCTGGTCCGGGTGGCTCTGGTCACAGGCAGACATCATCAGATCCGTGTCCAGATGGCCCATCAGGGGACGCCTTTAATGGGGGACCTGCGCTACGGTCCCGGAGCGGCTGCCGGCAGGCAGCGGGAGATGCCCGCCCTTTTTGCGGCTGAGCTTTCCTTCAGGCATCCGGTCACCGGAAGGGTCATGCACTTTGAGGCGCCGCCTTCCGAATCCATCACCCGTTATTTTCCGCAGGAGGCGGATCAGCATGAGTGAGAAGAAAAGGTCTTTTGACTGGCCTGCCCTGCAGCACCGCCTTTTCAGAATGGTCTCGGTGGGCGTCATTGATGACAATATCAATAAGGGCTATGATATCCTGAGCACAGCCGTTCTGATCCTGAACCTGGTCGTCAGCGTCATGCTGACCTTCGAGGGCTTCAGGGACAGCTGCGGTCTGCTGCTGGAGCGGATCGAAGCCGTCACCGTCTTTTTCTTCGCGGTGGACTTTATCCTGCGTCTGATCACGGCCAGATACCTTTACCCGACCCTGTCGGATGTTAAGGCCGGCGCCCGTTATGTGGTATCGGCGGCCGGCATCATCGACTGGATGTCCTTTCTGCCCTACTACCTGCCGGTCTTTTTCCCGACCGGGGCCGCGGCCTTCAGGATGTTCAGGGTGGTCAGGATCTTCCGCCTTTTCAGGATCAATGCCTATTATGACTCTCTGAATGTGATCACCGAGGTCATCCGGAGGAAGAAACAGCAGCTGCTGTCCTCGGTCTTCATCATCCTGGTGCTGATGCTGGCCTCCAGCCTGTGCATGTACAGCCTGGAGCACGAGGCTCAGCCGGAGGTGTTTACCAATGCCTTTTCCGGCATCTGGTGGTCTGTGTCCACCCTGCTGACGGTGGGCTACGGGGATATCTATCCCATTACCCCTCTGGGCCAGGCCTTCAGTATAGTCATTACCTTCCTGGGGGTTGGCATGGTAGCCATTCCTACAGGTATCATTTCCGCCGGTTTTGTCGAACAGTACACCCGGCTTGAAAAGATTGGCGACTACGCGGCTGAAAAAGCCATTCATTTTATACAGGTCAAGGTTGGAAAGAGCGACGCCTGGGCCGGGAAAAGCATTCGTGACCTGAAGCTCCCCCACGGCATGATCATCGCCGTGGTCCTGAGGGGGTCTGAGACCCTGGCGGGCCGGGGACAGGTCATACTGCAGACCGGGGACATCCTGATCATCGGGGCCCAGTCTGCTGCCGGCAGCAAGCCGGTGGAGCTGAAGGAGCTGACCCTGCGAAGTCGGCATCCCTGGAACGGCCAGAGGATCCGTGACCTTGATATCTCCAGGCAGACCACCATTGTCATGGTCCGCCGCAAAGGGAAGGTGCTGATCCCCAGGGGCGAACTGGTCCTGAATGAAGGTGACGAGATCATGCTTTATTCCAAGGTCAGTCTGAATCTGCCGCCAGAGGATCAGGTATCCTTATAGACACGCTTAAAAAAGGAGGGATCGGCATGTATGTGATCGAGGGAAAGATCATCACCTGTGACGAAAAGAACACGGTGGCAAAGTATCTGGTCGTCAAAAAGGGCAGGATCGCCTATGTGGGCAACGAACTGCCGGAGGCCTTTGCCGGTGCCCGGCGGGTCCGTTTAGGCAGACGGGCCCTGATCCCGTCCTTCGCGGACAGTCACATTCACTTTGCCAGCTACGCCACCTTCCATGCCGGCCTGAATGTGATGAATGCCCGCAGCAACGCGGAGATCCTTGACATGCTCACGCAGGTCGAACATGATGGCGTGACGCGCGAGCGTGAGATCCGGATCGCGGCGGCGCGGGACGCCGAGGGGCTGCATTCCGGCAGGGGAGTGCGGGCCGGGCAGGTCGCGCCTGCGAACGAACGCTATCTGAGTGTGCGCGTGAGTCGTATCGGGTATGATCTGTATGCGCTGCTTGTCGTCGATGTGAGCGAGCGCCGTCATTTCGAGGAGATGCGACGCAATTTCACCACGAATGTGGCGCATGAGTTAAAGACGCCGACCGGTGCGATAGCGTTGCTGGCCGAAACCATCACCGATGCGGCGGACGATCCGGATGCCGTGCGGTATTTCTCCGGGCGTGTGAGCAAGGAGTCCGCGCGTCTGACCGAACTGGTGCGGCGGCTCATCGATCTGCAGAAAATGCAGGATGCCGGGCGCACGCTCGAACCGAAGCGTTTGTCCGCATTGGCCGTGGCTCGGGCCGCGATCGACGCGAACCGTGTGCAGGCGGGGCAGCGGCATATCGATATCGTGCTGTCGTTCGGCGGCACGGTGCTGGGGGCAGAGCCCACGGAAGGTGAACCGGATGCGTGGATCGAATGCGATGAGAGCGCGATCGTCACCGCCGTGAAGAACCTGGTGGAGAACGCCATCCACTATTCGCCGGAACGCACCACGGTGCGTGTGGTGGTGGATGAGGACAGGGATGACGTGCGCATTCGTGT
>CADAIF010000153.1 GCA_902787905.1 uncultured Lachnospiraceae bacterium | reverse complement strand
GATAAAACAATGAAAGCCCTGGAAGCGGCAGTAAAATAAGTCAGTCATTTTTTGAGGGGGTAATCACTATGAAGAGAAGATTTATGCAGCTTGTATCCCTGTTCTGTGCGGCAATCATGCTTATGGTAAGTCCTGCGCCGGCTTTTGCCGGGCAGGTGCCGGCGGCTGAAACGGACATGGTTTCTGTCTGTGAATCTGAAGAAGCCTCTGAGCCTTTGGCAGCCTCTGAAACGGAGGAAAGCCTTCTTGTGGACGCGAAAAGGCTGACGAAAGAGCTTTATATATATCCACCGAAGTTCTCCGTGTATCTGGGTGAGACTTTTCAGATGCAGGCATCTGTGTCTCCGTATAATGCTTCCGATAAGACCCTGATCTGGTCCTCAAGTGACGAAAGCGTTGTTACTGTAAGCGATGGCCTTCTGACACCCGTAAGTGCAGGCACGGCCATCATCACAGCAACGACAAGGGACAGCGGTAAGACAGACAGCAGCGAGGTCAGTGTCCTTATAGCTCCCAGAAGCGTGAGCCTGGATAAAAGTGATATCACTATAGGTGTCGGGGAAAAGGTGACACTGAAAACGTCCGTCCTGCCCGCCAATGCCGATGATACAAATTTTAAATGGTATACCTCGAATTCTTTCGTAGCAGAAGTAAATCAGAAGGGCGAAGTGACCGGCAAGCGAGGCGGCACGACGACGATCACAGTACGCTTTAATAACGATCCGGAGATAGAAGCCAGCTGCACGGTCTTTGTAGAGAATCCCACAGTATCCATTCGCTTTCCGAATGCCAGCCTGGTTATGACCAAAATCGGCAATACGAAAAGCCAGAGCGTAATCTATGACCCCACAGATGCGACAGACAGGGCGCTTACCTGGACATCTTCGGATGAAAGTGTGGCGACGGTCGATGACCGCGGCAACGTGACAGCTGTCGGTTATGGCAGAACCACCATTACGGCGGAAACCGAGAATGGCAGGACAGCCTCCTATGAAATGATCGTTTCGGTGCCGGCCTCGGGCATCTGGCTCAGTGAAAAGACACTGTCTATGGCGGTGGGTGACACAAAAACACTGACGGCTCTGGTCCAGCCCGGGGATACTGCGGATAAAAAAGTTGTATGGTCCTCATCTAATATAAATGTGGCCCGGGTAAATTCAGACGGCGAGGTGACGGCTGTCGGCGTCGGCCAGGCTTATGTCAAGGTCAGTACGCCTAAGGGCCGTTTTCCGCAACAGTGTCTGGTGACCGTGTCCTCCGATGTGACCGGTGTCAGCCTGGACAGGACAAGCCTGAGCATGCATATCGGAGAGTCTCAGACGCTGCAGGTTCGTCTCCTGCCGGAGGGGGTTGAAGACAAGGGCCTGAAATGGCTGACATCCAATAGCAGAATCGCCAGTGTAAGTGAAGACGGCAAGGTGAAAGCCCTGCGTGCCGGAAGTGTAACCATTACCGCAAAGGCAAGCAATGGCAAGACAGCCGACTGCAAAGTGACGGTTCTGAAGGACGATGTCTGGGAACGGCTTTACGGCACCGGCAGATATGATACCATGCAGGCGATCGTGAAAGCCGGATTTAAGAACAAAGGCGGAACTCTGGTGGTGGCTGCCGGCACCTCCTTTAAGGATGCTCTGGCAGCGTCGGGACTGGCAGGGATTTATCGCGGTCCGGTGCTTCTGACAGATGGGGCGGCGCTTTCCGGCCAGGCCGGAGCCGAACTGAAAAGACTGAAACCCGCCAGGGTATACGTGGCCGGCGGGACCTTCGCCGTCAGCGACAAGGTTTTTGAGGAGATCAGAACATTAACAGGCGCGGATGTGGAAAGAGTTTCCGGCGCCAACAGCTCTGCCACCAGTGCCGAGCTGGCTCTGGCAGGTCAGGGCAGCTGGTCGGACACAGCGATCATCGCGACCAATAAAAGCTTTAAGGATGCCCTGTCTGCGGCCCCCTTATCCTACGCTCTGCATATGCCCATCTTCCTGTCGGATAACGGAAAGAGCCTGAGCAGCGAAGTGCTGAGCGCCATGAAGACCTGCAGGATCAAAAAGGTCATCATCGTGGGCGGCAGTCTGGCAGTGTCGACAAATGTCGAAACCCAGCTGGGGAACAATAACATTACGAATATCCGCCGGATCGGGGAGCAGACGGCGGTGCAGACCTCGGCAGCCATCGCCAAAGAGGGCATCAGCAGGGGCCTGGGCGCCGACAACATGGGTGTGGCGACATCTCAGAACTTCCCGGACGCTCTGGCCGGCGCAGCCTTCTGCGGCTATAACAGGTCTGTCCTGGTCCTGGCGGATGACAAGGCCATGTATAATACATCTTTCCCCACTGCCTATAAACATCTGATCAAAAAGGGATACGTCTTCGGCGGTCCCGGCGCGGTAGGCGATAAAACAATGAAAGCCCTGGAAGCGGCAGTAAAATAAAACCACATTGATTTGAGAGGAACGGATTATGAAAAGAAGAACGAAGAAACTGCTGTCCCTGATCTGCGCGGCGGCGATGCTGGCAGCTGTGCCGGCCCCGGCCCAGGCGGATCAGCTCACACCGGTCTCCGAAACAGAAGTGCTGATCGAAACAGATGGCATTGAAACTGAAGAAACCGTATCGGAGACAGCTGAAACTGAGACTGAGGCGGAGAACGAGACCATAAGGGAAAGCGAGACTGCCGAGACCGCCGCAGAGTCGGAAACAACTGCGGAAACAGAGGCGATCCGCGCAGCGGAATCCGAATCGGAGACGACGCTTCCTGAAGAGACGGAAGAAGAAAGCTTTGCCGAACCGGAGGATACCCTTTTGTATGCCTCCATGATCACAGATAACCTGAACGCCAATAATTATACTTACAACCGGTGGTATTATCCGGTCAATTCCTATCTGACAGAAACCGGCAGCGGCTTCATGCGGGTGGAATATATGGATAATAACGGCAAGATCCTGATCGAGCAGCTGGACAGCAACGGCAATTTTATCAGTTCTTCCCAGATGTCCTGTGAGCTGCGCCTTTTCGGCGGCTTCTTTGCGGGCAGTAATGCCTACTACCTTGTCTTTGGCGATACCAACTACAGTGAGGATAACGATAAGGAAGTCCTGAGAGTGGTCAAGTACAACAAGAGCTGGCAGCGTCTGAAGGCCTACAGCGCATACGGGATCAATACCATCGCACCCTTTGAGGCCGGATCGGTGGATATGGCCGAGGATAACGGCATCCTTTACGTCCATACCTGTCATGAGATGTACACCAGCTCAGACGGCCTGAACCATCAGGCCAACATGACCTTTGCGCTGAGGGAATCAGACATGTCCCTGACCAGCTGCTGCTACGGCGTCATGAATAAAACCAGTGGCTATTGCAGCCATTCCTTTAATCAGCTGATCCGCGTCAAGGACGGCACGGTCTACCGCCTGGATCATGGCGATGCCTATCCCCGCGGCCTTCTGCTGACAGGCTTTACGTCCGGAAACTCGGTCACAGATGTCGACTTTTGTCCGACACTGACCACTTTCCCCGGCTCGTCAGGCGCCAATTATACCGGCGTCAGCATGGGCGGTCTTGAGATCTCCGGCACCCACGCCCTGGCAGCTTTCAATGAGGATGTCAGCTACGGGAATGCCTATTACAGGGAGATCAAGGTGGCGGCCTACAACCTGAACAGTGAGAGTACGGAGATCATTCGGATTACAAAAAGTGCCGCCTCAGGTGAGGCGACGAATTATACGCCGAAGCTGGTAAAGGTCAGCGACGACCTCTTCCTGCTCATGTGGGCGGAGTATGACGGGTACGAGATCCGGTGTATGATCGTCCAGCTGGACGGAACGGGCCATCCCATTTCAGAGATCATTCCGACGGAGATGCAGATGTCTGACTGTCAGCCCATCCTGGCCAGGGACGGCTCGGTGGTCTGGTATGTGACCGATGGCTATGAGTATCATTTTTACAGATATAAGACCTGGGATAACTCGCCCCTGTCAGTGACCCTGAATAAAAAAACGGCCAGGATGGAGAAGGGCACCACTCTTCAGCTGAAGGCCTCGGTCCTGCCCTCCAATGCATCAGACAAGACCGTCAAATGGACCAGCTCTGATAAATCCGTAGTCACCGTCAGCAATGGCAAGGTGACCGCTGTCGGCTCGGGCCAGGCGACGATCACCGCAAAGACCGTCAATGGGAGAACGGCCACCTGTCAGATCACGGTCGTGGTCACCCCCACAGGGGTCAAACTGAGCGCCACTTCCATGACGACCTATATTCACTGCTATAAAAACCTGAAAGCCGCCGTCATTCCTGAGGACGCGACGGACAAGAGCGCGTTCGCCGATGGGCGCGTCCAGCTCGACACGCGCGGGCGCGAGCTTTCCTTCACGCCGCGCGTGGGCGGGAACAGCCGCCGCTCCAACACCAACGCATACGTGAAGGTGGACTGCCGCATGTCGTTCATGGCCGCCAAGTCCGGCGAGGAATGGGACGTGGCGGACCGATCGATCAAGGCGGCGCTTGGCATCCGCGAGAAGATGGAGGACGG
>CADAIF010000152.1 GCA_902787905.1 uncultured Lachnospiraceae bacterium | reverse complement strand
ATGAAGCAGGCCTTCGCCCATGTCAGCATCACAGATATCAAGGACCGTGTCATGCCCTGGCTGGCCGAGCGAGGCATAAGCCGGAAGCAGATCCAGGCCTTCCTGCTTGACAACCCGAGAGCCATCTTCTCCTGATGCTGAAAGTGAGGTGATCATGAGCAGCAAAGCCGTCCTTTATTTCAGTATCTGGACCAGTCTTTTATCCGCGATCTTCTATCACTTTTATACGATGTGGTTTTCCTTCGGGATCCCCTGGATCATGTTTGTCTGCATGGCCATCTACTTCGGTATGGGCCTGCAGCCCAAGGATTCGCCGGGACTTCTGCTGTCCGCCTACTGCGGTCTGGCCTGGGGTCAGTTTGATTTCCTGCTGATCTCCCTCTTTACCGGCCTGGGGCTTGGCATGGCAGGCGCAAGCTTCCTGTCCATCGTCATCGGTACCACCATCACCATGTATATCCATATCAAGCTGCTGGGCGGAACGCCCATCGGCCACATGCCCATCATTTTTGCCGGCGTCTGCCTGACCTTCTCCCAGGGCGGCGGCAATGTCCCGGGCCTGATCGTGACCTTTGCCATCGGCATACTCCTGGTCACCCTGTGCAGCCTGGGCCAGGTCTGGTGCATGAAAAAGTTTCCCTTGGAGGCAGAAAAGTAACCAAGGCTGCAATTCAAGGCTTCTGCACAAGTCTCAGGCCTGCCGCCTTTCAGGCGTCAGTCGCATCTTCGATGCTTTTTCCTGAGACTGATGTGCAGACCGCTGCTTCGCAGCTCTCTTTTCTCGATTCAAGGCTTCTGCACAAGTCTCAGGTCTGCCGCCTTTCAGGCGTCAGTCGCATCTTCGATGCTTCCGCCTGAGACTGATGTGCAGACCGCTGCTTCGCAGCTCTCAAAGAAACAAGGCGCCACGCAGAATTATGCAAGCATGTTCTGTGTGGCGCCTTGTTTCTTTATGCCTTGAATCGCAATCTTTTGATCACAGGTTGAACCCGCCGTCGACGACGAGGGCCTGGCCTGTGGTGGCTTTGGAGATGTCGGAGGCGAAGTAGAGGATGGCGTTGGCCTGGTCCTCGGGCATGGTTCTGGGGATGCTTCTGCAGGTATGCTCGCCGCAGATCTTCATGAATTCAACATCGAAGCCTTCCATGTTCTCTTTGGAGAAGAGGGGTGTCTCTGTCGGGCCGGGGCACACAGCGTTGCAGCGGATGCCTCTGCCGGCGTACTGGATGGCGACGTTCTTGGTCATGGCAATGACAGCGGCCTTGGCTGCGCTGTAGGACAGGCCCGCATTGGCGTAGACGCCGCCGATGGAGGACACATTGACGATGCTGCCGCTGCCCTGGGGCTCCATGTATTTCAGCGCCGCTCTCATCATGTAAAAGACGGAATGCTGGTTGACAGCGATCATGTCATGATAGAACTCGTCTGTGCATCTGGTGATGGCCATCTGCTTGTCACCTGCGCCGGCGTTGTTGACCAGAACATCCAGTCTGCCGTATTTGGCAATGGCAGCCTCTACCAGGTTATCGCAGTCTTCTCTCTTTGTGACGTCACATCTGACGGCATAGGCCTCGCCGCCTGCCGCCTTGATGCGCTTTTCCACTTCCTCAAGCTTCTCCACGCGTCTTGCGGCAAGAACGACCCTGGCGCCCTGCTCTGCAAGTATTTCCGCTGTTTTCTCGCCGATACCGGAATTGGCTCCGGTCACAATGATGACTTTTCCTTCAACTAATCCCATTTGATGATCCTCCTGTTAAACATATAGAATGATTTTTCCGAGTACCTGATGGTTATCCAGCAGTTCATGGGCTTTTCGGGCTTCCTCAAGGGGCAGCTCTTGCTGGAAAACAGGCTTTAATGAACCGTCCGTCAGTCTGTCCATGCAGATCTTCCGGATATTGGCAAGACGTTCCGGCTTGCTGTCGTAAACATGGAAGGAGAAGGAACGCACGGCCTGGGCATGACTGGACCGGCCGATGATGGTCCCCAGCTGGTCAAGGCCGGGATCCCCGTCCAGCCAGTTATAAAGAACGATCATGCCGAAGTCCGCCAGATACTCAAACTGCTTTTTAAAATCCGGCCCTGCCATCTGGTCCAGGATCAGGTCAGCGCCCTGTCCTTTTGTGAAGGCCAGCACAGCGGCCTTTTCGTCCTCTTTGGTGTAATTGAAAACACACTGGGCCCCAAGACTGCGCAGATACTCACATTTCTCATCGGTACTGGCCGAAGCCGCCACCTGCATCCCCTGAAGCAGGGCTGTCTGAATGACGGCGGTGCCGATCCCGCCGGACGCGCTCTTCATATACAGGGTCCTGCCGTCGGTGCCGCGGCCCACCTCGTTTAAAAGGGCGTAGGCTACCATGTAATTCAGGAAACAGGCCGCGTACCTGATCGGAAAGCTGTCCGGAAAGACCGTGACAAACTTCTGGGGCACGGCGATATATTCCGCGTAGGCGCCGTAACCCAGGCCGGAATTAACGCCCACCTGCATCCCTGGTGAGATGCCTTTTACCTCATCGCCAACAGCCTCCACAATGCCGCAGCATTCATTGCCCACCACCAGATTCGGAGGTTCCTTTTCCAGGAAGGGGCAGATGCCGCTGCGCATGACAAAATCCGGCTTGCCCACACCCACATACAGGTTCCTTACCAAAACCTCGTCAGGGCCGGGGACCGGCTTTTCAATCTCCCTGAGCACAAGCTCCTCGGGACCGCCGAAGCGGTCGATCACAATCGCTTTCATCTCTTATATCCTCATTTAAAAAGGGATGACCTCCGGCCTGCCGAAGATCATCCGCTTTTTATGTAATTATGGTTTAGAACTTATGGTGCAGCTTTAAGATCTCGATAAGCATCTTATCGCGGTACTGGGCGATATCATGATTGTTGTGGCCGATCTCATCCGGGAAATTCGCCATCATGGTATCGATCTCCGCCTGGGCCTTTGCGCCGTAGTCATCCGGCAGAGTATCCCAGTTAGCGATATCCGCGCACAGGTTGTAGCCGCCGGCCAGCATATCCATCATGCCCTTCAAGCCGTCCTTGTGGCCCAGCTGCATGATCATGTTGTGGCCAAAGATCGCCCAGCGGATGGCCGGACCGAAGGTCAGGGCCTTGTCCGCATCCTCGACGCTGCACACGCCGCGCTCTACCAGGTCCACCATCTCACGGAAGACGGCCAGCTGCAGTCTGTTGCAGATGTAACCCGGACAGTCCTTATGCAGGACAACAGCCTCCTTGCCCAGCATCTGATAGAAGGCCTTGGCCAGCTCGACATTGGCCGGATCGGTCTTCTCGGTCTTGGTGATCTCAACCAGGGGAATCAGATGGGGCGGATTGTAGGGATGGCCGCCGACGCATCTTTCCGGATGCATGGCCTTCTCGGTGATCTGTCCCAGCGGCAGGCCGGAAGCACTGGTGGCGTAGATGGCGTCCACCGGAGCAAAGGTCTCGATCTGCTCCAGCATGCTCTGCTTGATGGGCAGGCGCTCCGGGCCGCTCTCCTGAACGAACTGGGCATCCTTTACCGCCTCTTCCATGCTGGTGGTGTAGCTGATCCTGGACAGGACAGCAGCCTTATCCTCAATGGCCCCGTTGGCCACAAGGAAATCGATGTTGCCCTCGATGGTCTTTTTGTCTGCAGCGATGCAGTCGTCGTTAATATCGTATAATTTGACATTCAGTCCCTTCATGGCGAACAGGACGGTCCAGCTGGAGCCGATCACACCGCCGCCGATGGAGGCGACATTTCTGATATCTTCTAATTTCATCTTTTGTCCTTTCCGCTGCCCCGCAGCTGATCCTTATGCTAACTCGTAAACGCCTGCGGCACCCATACCGCCGCCGATACACATGGTCACCAGCGCGTATTTCTTATGGTTGTCTCTGAGATAATCCAGGGCCTTGCAGGTCAGGAAAGCGCCGGTCGCGCCCATGGGATGACCCAGAGCCATCGCGCCGCCGTAGGGATTGACCCTGGCCGGATCCATCTTCAGCTCACGGATACAGGGAATGGCCTGAGCGGCAAATGCTTCGTTCAGCTCGATCACATCCATGTCATCCATGCTGAGGCCTGCACGCTTTAAAGCCTTGGGCGCTGCGTAGATCGGGCCCAGACCCATCATGGTGGAATCACAGCCCGCAACCGCGAAGCTCTTCAGTCTGGCAATAGGCCTGATGCCTAATGCTTCAGCCTTCTCCGCAGCCATCAGGACAACAAAAGCAGCTGCGTCAGAGGTCTGGGAAGATGTGGCCGCTGTGACTGTACCGCCCTCTTCCGCCGGGATAAAGCAGGGCTTTAACTTTGCAAGACCTTCCATGGTCGTTGTGGGGCGGATCCCCTCATCCTCGGTGACGACCTTCTCATTGCCCTCAGCATCTGTCACGGTGACCGGAATGATGCTGGGTGCGAACTTGCCTTCTGCCTGAGCCTTAGCTGCCTTGGCATGGGACTCGCAGGCCATCTGCTCCATCTCCTCACGGGTGACGCCGTACTTTTTAACGATGTTCTCGGCCGTGATACCCATGGTCATGTAAGCGCCCGGATCATTTTCCATCAGCCACTTGTCCCA
>CADAIF010000151.1 GCA_902787905.1 uncultured Lachnospiraceae bacterium | reverse complement strand
TTAAATCGAAAGAAGGATCTTATGCAATTCAACCGGTCACAGGAAATCGCGGTCACCCATGACCGCGGTCCTATGATGGTCCTGGCCGGCCCGGGTTCGGGCAAGACCATGGTCATCACCCATCGTGTGAGATGGCTGATCGAAGAAGCCGGGGTTCATCCGGCTGGCATACTGGTCGTTACATTTACAAAGGCTGCCGCAGATGAAATGCGGCAGCGTTTTGTTTCTCTGATGGGACAGGAGCTCCCTGTCATCTTCGGGACCTTTCATGCCGTCTTTTTCAATATTCTCAGGTACGCCTACCATTATACGGCGGCCAATATCATCCGTGAGGACCAGAAGTATCAGCTGATGAAGGAGCTGATCGAAAGGTATCTGCCGGACACGGACAATGTCAATGACATGGCCGGGGAGCTTCTGGCAGAAACCGGTCTGGTCAAGGGCGGGCTGATGGATCTCAGCCATTATTATGCCACCAGCTGCCCGGCAGACAGCTTCCGGCGGATCTATAAGGCCTATAATGAGACTTTAAGGGCCAGGAATCTTCTGGATTTTGAAGATATGATGGTGGACACCTGGGCTCTGTTTAAGGAAAGGAAGGACATTCTGAAGGGCTGGCAGCAGCGCTTTCAATATGTCCTGATCGACGAGTTCCAGGACATCAACCTGCTCCAGTATCAGCTGATCCGGCTGCTGGCGGCACCTCAGGACAATCTTTTTATCGTGGGGGACGACGACCAGTCCATTTACGGCTTCAGGGGGGCCAGGCCTGAGCTTATGCTGGGCTTTGAAAAGGATTACCCAAAGGCCGTCCGGGTCCGGCTGTCGGTCAATTACCGCAGTCAGGGGGCCATTGTCAAGGCTGCGGGTTCGGTCATCGGCAACAACCGGCAGCGTTTTGACAAGGAGATTCAGGCCGCCCGGCCGGAAAAGGATCCGGTGGACATCCGGATGTTTGCCGGTCCGGCAGATGAGCAGGCTGCGGTCATCCGGGAGATCCGGCGTTATCACGATGAGGCCGGGGTGCCCTTCAGTGAAATGGCCATCCTTTTCAGGACCAACACCCAGGCCAGGGGTCTTCTGGAAAAGCTCATGGCCTACAACATCCCCTTCCGCATGCAGGATGCCATGCCCAATATCTATCAGCACTGGATCTCCCGGGATGTCATGGCCTATCTGCGGATCAGTCTGGGGAGTGAGGCCAGGTCAGACTATCTGCGTATCGTCAACCGGCCCAACCGCTATATCAGCCGGCAGTCCATGCCGGACCGGCGGGTGAACATGACCCGGCTGGCCGCCTTTTACCGGGATAAGGACTGGATGCTGGATCGGATCGGCAAGATGGCACAGGACCTGGCCATGATGCGTACCATGCCGCCCTATGCCGCCATCAATTATATCCGCAAGGGGATCGGCTACGATCAGTTTCTGGATCAGTATGCCCGGGAACACCGGATCGATCTGTCTGAACTGATCCAGGTGCTGGATGAGCTGCAGGAGAGCGCAAAGCCTTTCCGAAGCTTTAAGGACTGGGAAGAACATATCCGCATCTACACGGAGCGTCTGAAGGAACAGGCTGCCAGGCGCCGGACGGACAAGGAGGACTGCGTTTCTCTGGAAACCATGCATCATGCCAAGGGCCTGGAATATCAGGTGGTCATGATCGTGGACGCCAATGAGCATATCATTCCCCACCAGAAGGCCCTTCTGGACGCGGATGTGGAAGAGGAGCGGCGCATGTTCTATGTGGCCATGACCAGGGCCAGGGATCATCTGCATATCTTTTTCCTGAAGGAGCGTTACGGGCGGCCTATGGTCATGTCCCGCTTTGTGGGGGAGATCCTGATGGACCGCCGGGTCCTGAAGCCGGGCGTCCGGGTCGTTCACAAGGCCTACGGTCCGGGCCTGATCCGGGAGATGGGCGATCACACGATCACCATCCGTTTCGACCGGGAAGCGAAGGACAGGCGTCTGGACATCCGTTACTGTATCGAAAACCAGCTGCTGCAGGTCCAAAGTCCCTGAAGTCTTCTTAAACTGAGCCCTTTACAAGGGCCGGGAAATAGGCTATAATATGGGGGTATGTTGCTCTGACCGGGCAAAAAGGCCCGGACAGTTATTTTTTTCCAGAAAGAAGGAGAGGTATTTTACATGGGACAATCAGATGATTCTTACGGGCCTGAACGTGACACTATGACATTGGATCTGGAGGACGGCAGCAAAATCGAATGCTACGTGCTGAACGTCTTCCCGGTGAATGACATCCAGTATATTGCGCTTCTGCCCATGAATGAGGACGGCAGTGTGGATGAGGATGCGCAGGTATACCTTTATCGTTTCCAGGATCTGGGTGACGGTGAGGTCGAGCTGGGACAGATTCTTGAAGATGAGGAGTTTGAGCTGGTATCGGACTATTTTGATGAAATTCTTGACACAGAAGAGTTTGATGCCTTATTTGAATCATAATGGATTGCACATTGCCTGCATAGAAAAAGAAGCTGTGAATAACCTGTCTGGGTTTTTCACAGCTTCTTTTTATGCCTTTAAAAGCTGCCGGGCGGCGGCGAGGCCAGGCTGTCGATAAAATATTTCGCGGCCTCACTGACGGAAAGCGGGTCCCCGCAGCCCACAACGATCTGGCGGCTGGGAATGGCTTCTGCCGTGGTCAGCTGGAAGAGATCGGGATCGTCCTCCGGCAGGCAGAATTCCGGCACAAAGGCGATGCCCAGGCCGATCCTGGCCAGGTCGATCAGCAGGTCGTTGCTGGAAAGCTCGATCTCAGGGACCAGGTCCAGATGCCGCTGCTGGCAGAGGCCGTGCAGGAATTCACTGGTCATACTGTTCTTGTCCAGCATGAGGATCGGGTATTTCAGGAGCTCCTCGAAGCTCAGCACCTGATCCTTCAGGTGGGCGTACTGCTGCCGGTTGGCAATAAAGATATCCCTGAAATCCCGGACCTTGCGGATATTGCTGACGGTACTCAGCCGCGGGTTGGGATAGTTGGTGACGATCAGGTCCACCTGGCTGTTTTCCAGGAAATCCACACAGTGGCCGGAGGTGCCGTTGGTCACCTTGATATGGACATTTGGGAATTTTTCATGGAAGGCCTTCAGGTAGGGCACCAGGAAGTAGCGGCACAGGGTATCACTGGAACCGATGCGCAGCTGACCGCCGTTCATTTTGCCTGATTCCATGATCTGGGTCTCACCCCTCAGGATCAGGTTGACCGCAGGCTCCACATGTTTAAAAAGAACCTCCCCTTCAGGCGTCAGCTTGACCCGCTTGGTGCTGCGGATGAAAAGCTTCTGATCCAGTTTTTTCTCCAGAGCCTTGACAGACTGGCTCACAGCGGACTGGGAGATATAGAGCTGCCTTGAAGCGTCAGAAAAACTCAGGGTTTTCGCGACATAATAAAAGACCTTATACAGTTCAAAATTGATATCTGTCATGGCAGACCGTCCTATAAGTATGATTTATATCATTTATTAGTTGTACTTACAATATAGCACAGGCCTATGGGAAAGTAAATGCCGTTTTTCACTTATTAAGAATTCACCTTTATATTGATTAGTTATACTAATTTTCAACCCCTTTGAATATGTGATATAGTAATGAGGACAGATTCATATGAAAATAGGAGGTAATTATGGGCATCGTTCGCAGAATCTATGTTGAAAAGAAACCGGATTACGCCGTTGCAGCCGGCGACCTGCTGGAGAATATCCATTCCTATCTGGGGATTTCCGCAGTCACAGGCGTGCGTATCCTGATTCGTTACGATATTGAAAATATTTCCGAGAAGACCTATGAAGAGGCCAAGGTGACCATCTTCTCAGAGCCCCCGGTGGATATTCTTTACGAGGAGACCCTGCCCATCAGGGCGGGAGAGACCTGCTTTTCCGTGGAAGCCCTGCCCGGTCAGTTCGACCAGAGGGCGGATTCCGCCGAGCAGTGCGTCAAGCTGCTGAATGAGAATGAGGACCCGGTCATCCGCTGTGCGGTGACTTATCTGATCGAGGGCAGTGTCTCGGCCGGAGAGCTTGAGCATATCAAGTCCTTCTGTATCAACCCGGTGGATTCCAGGGAAAACAATGCGGAAAAACCGCAGACCCTGGTCATGTCCTTTGAGGAACCGGCGGATGTCAAGGTTTTCGATGGCCTTTGCACCATGCCTGAGGCAGAGCTTAAGGCCCTTTATGATTCCCTGGGCCTGGCCATGACCTTCAGGGATTTCCAGTTTATCCAGTCCTATTTCGAGGGCGAGGAGCACAGGGATCCGACCATGACGGAGATCCGTGTGCTGGACACCTACTGGTCCGATCACTGCCGTCATACCACCTTCCAGACGGAGCTTAAAAACATCCGCTTTGAGGATGGTGATTATGCCGCGCCCATGAAGGCTGCCTTTGAGATGTATCAGGGCCACCGCAGGGAGCTGGGCAGAGACCATAAGGATATCTGCCTGATGGATATCGCTCTGATGGCCATGAGAAAGCTGAAGAAGGACGGCCTGCTTTCTGACCAGGAGGAGACCGATGAGATCAACGCCTGCAGCATCATCGTCCCTGTGGAGATCGACGGGGAGGA
>CADAIF010000150.1 GCA_902787905.1 uncultured Lachnospiraceae bacterium | reverse complement strand
TCACGCCCCACAGCCTGCGGCATTCCTTTGCCGTACACCTGATGGAAAGCGGTTTAGACCGGAAGGAGACAGGGGACGGTTCTCAGTTTCCCTTTTAAAAGGGAGACTGAGAACCGTCCCCTGTCTCCTTCCGGTCTTCTATACGCGTTCGGCGATTTCGTAGATCAGTCGCTCGCTGTCCTCCCAGCCGAGGCAGGGATCGGTGATGGATTTGCCGTAGATATGGGGGCCGTCGCCCACCTTCTGGGTGCCTTCCACCAGGTAGCTTTCGATCATCAGGCCCTTGACCAGCTTTTTGATGCTTTCTTCATGCTGGCGGCTGACAAGGACTTCCTTGGCGATGCGGATCTGTTCCTTAAAGCGTTTGCCGGAATTGGAATGATTGGTGTCCACGATGCAGGCCGGATTCAGGAGATGCTTTTCTCCGTACATACGGTCCAGCAGCTCCAGGTCCTCAAAGTGGTAGTTGGGCTGGTTCTGTCCGTGTTTGTTGACAGCCCCTCTGAGGATGGCGTGGGCGTAGGGATTGCCGTCCGTGGTGGCATCCCAGCCTCTGTAAAGGAAGTTGTGGCCATGCTGGGCTGCAACGATGGAGTTGAGCATGACGGAAAGGTCGCCGCTGGTAGGATTCTTCATACCCACAGGCCCTTCGATGCCGCTGGCCACCAGTCGGTGCTGCTGGTTCTCCACGGAGCGGGCGCCAACCGCCACGTAGGAGAGGACATCCGACAGATAGCGGTAATTCTCCGGATAGAGCATTTCATCCGCGATAGGCATATGGAAGGTTTCCAGTGCATGCATGTGGATCTTCCGGATGGCGATCAGACCGTTTAACAGGTCCGGTGCCTTTTCCGGGTCCGGCTGATGCAGCATGCCCTTATAGCCCTCACCTGTGGTCCTGGGCTTGTTGGTATAGATCCTCGGCACCAGTGTCAGCCTGTCCCTGACCTTTTCCTGTACTCTGGCCAGCCGCTCGATGTATTCGCAGACGGCTTCCTCGTTGTCGGCGGAACAGGGGCCGATGATGACCATAAATTTATCCGATCTTCCTGTTAGAATATCGATCAGTTCCCGGTCTTTGGCAGCCTTAAGGGCCGCTGTTTTTTCTGACACAGGATACATTTCCTTGATCTCTGCAGGTGTCGGCAGTTTTTTTGTCAGATGAAAGCTCATGGTAATGTCACTCCTGATGTAAAAATTTGATAGTATTATAGCCGATTCAAAGGCGCAAGTAAAGGGCGGCATCTCTTTCTTTTTTCTGAAATTCCGCAAAAGGGATGCCTGCATCTGCATTTTCATGTATAATAGAGATGCAGAAAGGATGTGATCTTATGCGTGAGAAGGTACTTCTGATCGTCAATCCTATGGCTGGCCGTCAGAAGATCCGGACCGAACTGGTCTGGGTAGTGGATGAACTGACGAAAGCCGGCTTTGAAACCCTGATCTACACGACACAGGACAGCCCGACGACAGCCGCGCTGCTTAAGGAATATGACAGCAGGGCGGATCTTCTGATCTGCTGCGGCGGCGACGGTACCTTTAACGAGATCCTTTCAGGATCCATGCTGTGGGAGAAAAAACCTATTCTGGGCTACATTCCCGCAGGCACCACCAATGATTTCGCTCAGGGACTTCATCTGAGCATGGATATCAGGACAGCCGTCAAGGATATCATCCGGGGCAGGAACTGGACCTATGACGCTGGCCTTTTTAATCATGATTATTTTTCATATGTCGCCTCCTTCGGCGCATTTACGGAATCTTCATATGCCACCCCTCAGACCATCAAGAACCAGCTGGGTCACCTGGCCTACATCCTGGAGGGCATCCGGGAGCTGCCCACACTCAACAGCTATCAGGTCAGGGTTGAGGCCAATGGCCGGACCTATGAGGACCGTTTTATCTTCGGAGCGGTCAGCAACGCCCGCAGTATGGGCGGTATTATCCGCTTAACGGATGAGCGGGTGGACTTAAACGACGGCCTTCTGGAGGTCATGCTGCTGCGGCAGCCCACCACCCTCCTGGAGATCAGTCAGATCCTGACAGCCATCAATACCGGTATCTACGAGGGCAGCAGCTTTGTCTTCCTGCAGACGGACCGGGCGGTCTTTTATTCGGATCCGGGTCTGGTGTGGTCTCTGGACGGAGAACGCAGGGAAGGCGGAAAAGAAGTGCATATTGCCTGCCTGAAGGATGCTTTCCGCATCCGGAAGACCTGAGGCCGCATTTATGGGCGCAGGTATTCCCATAGCGGCGGCAGCAGCGGCGGGCGGCCTGTTTCTGCGAAGCCGTTATGAAGAAAAACATTTTGTGACAGAAAATTATGAGATCCGTTCAGAAAAAGTGCCGGAAGCCTTTGACGGCTTCCGGTTTATCATGCTGGCTGACCTGCATGGCTTTCAGTTCGGAGACGGTCTTAAGGGGCTGAAGAAGACGCTGGTCCGGCTGGATCCTGATGCCGTGATCTGTGTCGGCGACATGATCCTTGGTGACCCCGGTGCGGATATGTCAGCGGCCTTTGACCTTTACCGTTTTATGGACAGACGCTGGCCTGTGCTGGCCAGTCTGGGCAATCATGAGCAGCGGCTCCGCCTTTACCGGGAAGACTTTCGGGACATGGGGCCCCTTTATGAAGCCGAGCTGGCAAAGACCAGGGTGCATATGCTGGACAACCGGTCCATTCTCCTGAAAAGAGACGGCGGCTCCGTCAGAGTCACCGGCCTGACCCTGCAGCGCTGGTTTTACCGCCGCCACAGGCTTCGCCCCATGCCGGCGGCTTATTTAAACGAAACACTTGGAAAATGCGACCGGAATTGCTATAATATACTGGCTGCGCATAATCCCTTCTATTTCAGGGACTATGCCAGGTGGGGCGCGGACCTGGTCTTATCGGGCCACGTGCATGGCGGCGTGATCATTCTGCCGGGCCTTGGCGGCCTGCTTTCTCCCCAGGTTGAATTCTTTCCGGAATACTATGCCGGCCATTACCGGGAGGGAGCGTCGGATATGATCGTCAGCCGCGGCCTTTACATGCACAGACTGAGGGTGCGGCTGAATAATCTGCCGGAAATCTCATGCGTGACCCTGCGTCATCTTAAAAGAAAGGACAGGACTGCCGATGGAGATGACATTCAGGCTTCAGGCCTTTGAAGGGCCGCTGGACCTGCTTCTGCATCTGATCGATATCAACAAGATCGACATTTATGATATACCGATCGTGACGATCACGGACCAGTATCTGGCCTATATTCATGAAATGCAGACGGAGGATATGGACGTGACCAGCGATTTTCTGGTCATGGCGGCGACCCTGCTGCGTATCAAATCGCAAATGCTGCTGCCTGTGGAAAAGGCGGAGGCTGAGGAGAGCGGCGAGGATCCCCGTCTGGAGCTGGTACGCCGACTGGTGGAATATAAAATGTTCCGTTTTATTGCCGGAGAGCTTCAGGACGATGCTTTCGAGGCGGCCAAACGGACCTTTAAAAGCATGACCATCCCCAGGGATATGGTCTATACACCGCCGCCGGTGGATCTGAAGGCCCTGGTGGGGGATACGACGATCAGCCAGTTAAGGGATATCTTTGAAGATGTCATGCGCAGGCAGCAGGACAAGATCGACCCCATCAGAAGCCGTTACGGCGAGATCGTTCAGGAGCCGGTCAATCTGGCTGACCGTATGTCTGATATCCGGACGAGGATCCGCCGTCAGAAGAAATCCTTCAGTTTCAGAAAACTTCTGACTGAACAGGCCACCAAGGAAGATGTGATCGTGACCTTTCTGGCCATACTGGAGCTGATGAAGGACGGCACCATTGTGATCAGTCAGGCCCATCTCTTTGACGATATTGAAATCCTGCCCTCCGAACAGGCGGCGCAGGAAACGGCCCAAACATAAAGGAGGCAGAAAGTGGAAGAGGAAACAAGACAGGAAATGTCTTTGCAGAAGGCGGAATCTGTCATCGAAGCCCTTCTTTTTACGATGGGTGAGTCCATCAGTCTGGAAGCTCTGAGTAATGTTCTGGAGCTGGATAAGGAAAAGACCCGGGCAGCGGCCAGGCAGCTGATGTCCCGCTATCAGGTGGAAGGCAGGGGTATCCAGATCATCGAGCTGGACAGCGCCTTTCAAATGTGCACCAACCCCGAAATGTACGACTATATCATTAAGCTGACCCACCAGCCCAGAAAGCTTTCACTGACCGGCGTCATGCTGGAGACTCTGGCGATCATCGCCTATAAGCAGCCGGTGACCAGGGGTGAGATTGAGCAGATCCGCGGCGTCAGCTGTCAGCATGCGGTCAATAAGCTGCTGGAATACGGTCTGATCAGAGAGAGCGGCAGGCTGAATGCGCCGGGACGTCCAATCCTGTTTTCAACGACGGAGGATTTCCTTCGGACCTTCGGCCTCAGTTCCGTGGAGCTTCTGCCGGCCGTGTCTCCGGAGAAGATGGACAGCCTGAAGACGGAGGCGGAGGAGGAAGCCGGCATTTCCGCTGAGGAAGCCGGTATTTCCGTTGAGGTGTAATTTTACGCGGCTATGGCCGGCGCGAAAGCCATGATCGCCGTGATGCGGCTGGCAGGGAAAAACGCCACCCACGTGCCCGGCCGGAAAGCAATCAATTTCTGTCCGGATTTTCTGGATCAGATCGATAAGCCCGAGTATATCATCGGCGTCACAGGCACCAACGGCAAGACGACCGTTTCCAACCTGCTGGCGGATGTCCTGCAGGACAACGGCTATGATATCGTGGACAACCGTTTCGGCGGCAATATCGATTCGGGTATCGCTTCCGCGCTGATCAAGAATGCGACCCTGACCGGCCGCATGAAGAAGAAATATGCCGTCCTGGAGATCGACGAGCGTATGACCACAAAGATCTTTCCTTATGTCCATCCGGACATTCTGATCTGTACCAATCTTTTCAGGGATTCCTACAGGAGAAACGCTCATACGGACTTTATCGCCGGAATCCTGGATAAGACCATTCCGGCCTCATCCCGCCTGGTCCTGAATGCGGAGGACCTGATCAGCGGTCATCTGGCCATGAATAATGACAGGGTTTATTTCGGTATAGAAGAGGGTGTGGGCCCTGTCACATCTACTCAGAATATCATCCAGGATATGGTGGCCTGCCCTGTCTGCGGCACCCGCATCGAGTACAGCTACCGCAGATACAATCATATCGGCAGAGGTCAGTGTCCCTCCTGCGGCTACGGACTGCCCAAACCGGACTTTTCGGTCACCGGGATCGATTCGGAAGCGGGCCGCGTAGAGATCCGCACCCCGGACAGTACCATGTCTGTCAAGCTTCTGGGCAGCAATATCACAGATGCCTACAATGCCGTGACGGCTGTGGCGGCTCTCAGATGTTTCGGTCTGACGGACGCCCAGATTTCAGCTTCCTTTGACAAGATGAAGATCACGGAGACCCGTTTCCGGTCCTTTAAAGTAAAGGACAAGACCCTGGTCATGGACGTGGCCAAGGGCCAGAACCCCATTGCCGTGTCCAGAATCTGTGATTTTGTCAGGCATGAGCCGGGTAAAAAGGCGGTCGTTCTGATCATCGATGATTTTTATGACAGGAAGGAGAGCAGCGAAAACATCGCCTGGTTCTTCGATACAGACTTTGAGTTCTTAAACGACCCGTCCATCTGCCAGATCGCCGTCGGCGGTCTGCGTTGTCAGGATCTGCATCTGCGCCTGCTCATGGCGGGCATTCCGGAGAAGAAGATCGTCTGCGCGGATCAGGAGAATGATACCGCGGCCCTGGTGAATACGGATGCTGTGGACAGTGTCTATATCCTCCATGATATCTACACGACGATCTATGCAGATGAGATCGTCAGACGGCTGACTGAAACGATTAAAAAGGGAGGCGAAAAGGCATGATCAGAATAGAAGTTCTTTTTCCTGAATTCTGCAGCCTCTTTGCGGATTCCAGTAATGTCAGATATCTGAAGTGCTGTCTGCCCGACGCCGAGTTTGTGGAGACGGCCTATACAGATGAACCCCTTTTCGCGACGGAGAAGCCGGACCTGATCTACATGGGTGCCATGACAGAGCGGGCCCAGGAGATGGTCATTCAGAAGCTGATGCCTTATAAGGAGCGTCTTTCTTCACTGATCCGTGAGGATGTGCCTTTTCTTCTGACGGGAAATGCCATGGAGGTCTTCTGTGATCATATTGAAAACGAAGACGGCAGCGCCATTCCGGCCCTGGGCCTGTATCCTTTCTATGCCAGAAGGGATATGATGCATCGTTTTAACTGTCTGGTGCTCGGCGAATACATGGATATGAAGATCGTCGGTTTTAAAACGCAGTTTACCCTGGCCTATGGTGACACAGATTTGAATCCATTTATTCAAGTGAAGAGAGGAACAGGCATGAATCGTGAAACTTTAAACGAAGGCATTCATGACCATCACCTGTTTGCCACCTATCTGGTGGGTCCGTTTCTGGTTCTGAATCCACTTTTTGTCAAGTACCTTCTGACAGAGATCATGGGGATAAATGGCGCAAAACTGGCATTTGAGGATGTGATCATGAGCGCGTACACCAGAAGACTTGCGGAATTTGAAAATCCGAAGCTCTCTTTTGACTGATTGAATTGTATTTGAATCAATACCTGCCATATTGTTATATATTTAACAGGAAGCCCCGCGCCGAAGTTCCGGCACGGGGTTCTTTTTTGACAAAAAAATCCAGTTCAAATGCGCAATTTTTTAACAATCTCCAAAAAAACTGTAAAAAACTTAAAAAAAGACTGTACAAAAATGCCTAATTTATGCTATAATGATGCCAACGCGATGTTAATTTCTTCACAACGGGTGCGAGCTGTTGTGAAGGCGTGACTTGACGCGTGAGTTTCCTACTGTTAAGTCAGAAATTAATGAAAGGAAGTCAAAGAAAATGAAAGAAGTAGTTATTGTCAGCGCTTGCAGAACAGCAATCGGATCCTTCGGCGGCACTCTTAAGAGTGTTCCGGCAGCAGAGTTAGGTGCTACAGTTGTAGCTGAGGCTGTCAAGAGAGCAGGTATCAAGCCGGAGCAGGTTGATGAGCTTATTTTTGGTAACGTCCTCCAGGCAGGTCTGGGCCAGAACGTTGCTCGTCAGGTCAGCATTAAGGCCGGTCTTCCGATCGAGACAACAGCTATGACCATTAATATCGTTTGCGGTTCTGGTCTTAAGAGTGTAGCTCTTGCAGCTAACCAGATTAAGGCCGGCGAGGCTGACATTGTCGTTTGTGGTGGTACAGAGAACATGAGTGCAGCTCCTTACGCAGTTCCGTCAGGACGCTGGGGCGCAAGAATGTTCAATACTCAGATGATTGACGTCATGGTTAACGACGGTCTGTGGGATGCCTTCAATCAGTATCACATGGGTATCACAGCTGAGAACGTTGCTGAGCAGTACGGCCTGACAAGAGAAATGCAGGACGAGTTCGCAGTTGCTTCCCAGAACAAGGCTGAGGCTGCTATCAAGGCCGGCAAGTTCAAGGAAGAGATCGTTCCGGTAGTCATCAAGAGTAAGAAGGGCGACATCGTATTCGATACTGATGAGTTCCCGAAATTCGGTATGACCATGGAAAAGGTTTCCAAACTGAAACCCGCTTTCAAGAAGGACGGCGGCACAGTTACAGCTGCTAACGCTTCCGGTATCAACGACAGTGCTGCAGCACTCGTTGTTATGTCCAAGGACAAAGCTGATGAGCTCGGCATTACTCCGATGGCTACAATCGTTTCCTACGCTACAGGCGGTGTAGATCCGAAGGTTATGGGTCTTGGCCCGATCCCGGCTTCCAGAAAGGCTCTTGAGAAAGCCGGCATGACCATCAAGGATATCGACCTGATTGAGGCTAACGAGGCATTCGCAGCTCAGTCTCTGGCAGTTGCAAGAGATCTTGAGTTCGATATGGATAAGGTTAACGTAAACGGCGGCGCTATCGCTCTTGGTCATCCGATCGGTGCATCCGGCGCTCGTATCCTGGTTACTCTGCTTCATGAGATGAAGAAGAGAGGCAGCAAGACCGGTCTTGCTACTCTTTGCATCGGCGGCGGCCAGGGTCAGTCTCTCATCGTAAAGATGTAATCTGACGCTTAACTTAAACATTCTCTGAGGGGCATGCATAGCATGCCTCTCTTTTTTCGTATCCGGCTTTTTTCGGGAGGCAGAAAGGGGTCACGGAATACTTGCGCGGTTGTCTTTTTTATGCCCTTGTGCTAAGATAGTTTTGATCGGTGATTTTTCGGAGGCATTCACGATGGATACATCTATGGACGTCCTGCAGCTGATCGAGGAGAAATATCCCGGGTTCAGTAAAGGACAAAAGCATATCGCGGACTATATCCGTGACAACTATGACAAGGCGGTGGACATGACCGCTTTAAAAATGGGAAAGACCGTCGGGGTCAGCGAGTCCACAGTGGTGCGTTTTGCCACAGAACTGGGCTTCAAGGGCTATCCCGAGCTGCAGAAGGCGCTGAGGGAGCTGGTCAAAAGCCGGCTGAATTCCGTACAGCGTATCTCCATGACTTATGAGCGCAGCCTTGAGAAAGACGATTTTGTCCGTCAGGTGCTGCGAAATGATATCAGCAATCTCAGGCGGACGGAGGATCTGCTGGATGAGCAGGCTTTCAATAAGGCCATTGACCTGATCGGCCGGGCCCGCAGGATCTATGTGACCGGCGGGAGAAGCTGCGGCATCCTTGCTTCCTTTCTCAGCTATTATCTGGGCTATATTTTCGACAATGTCCGGCTGATCAGGTCGGACAGCATGACGGAATCCATCGAGGCGCCATCACCGACAGCGGACAGTCGCCGCTGGCGGATTTCGCGGACTGCCTGCTTTTTGCCCGCAGCGATATGGTCTCCTTCATCGATTCACTGGTGGCCCCCCTGAGCGTGATCAACGCGCTGCTGGCGGCCCTCAGTTTCAGATACAAGGATACAGTGATCGAAACCCTGGCTTCCATGGAGGCCATATGGAACGATCTTCACGAATATGATTGGAAATGATCATGACGCAAACACGCAGAGTGCTGATCGTCGGCGGGGGCGCCGCCGGTATGATGGCAGCCATCTCAGCGGCCCGGTGCGGCTGCCAGGTGGATCTTTATGAGAAGAACGAAAAACTGGGAAAGAAGCTTTTTATCACGGGTAAGGGCAGGTGCAATGTCACGAATGCCTGTGAAGGGGTGGAGGCATTTCTGCCCCATGTGGTCAGCAATCCCAGGTTTTTATATTCCGCTTTTTATGGTTTTGACAATCAGGCCATGATGGCTTTTCTGGAGTCGGAGGGCCTGCATCTGAAGGTGGAGCGGGGGCTGAGAGTTTTCCCGGTTTCCGATAAATCTTCGGACGTGATCAGGACCCTGGAGCAGGCCATGCGTAAGGCCGGCGTCCGGGTGCATCTGAACGCCCCGGTGAAGTCCCTGATCATGGAGGAGGACCGTGTCTGCGGCCTGACGCTGGCTTCGGGTGAAGCTGTGGCAGGAGATGCGGTCATCCTGGCGGCCGGCGGTCTGAGCTATCCCTCCACCGGTTCGGACGGGGACGGCTACAGGCTGGCCAAATCCGCCGGACACAGTGTGACCTCCCTGACACCTTCCCTGGTGCCGATGGTGGTCGAGGAGGACTGGTGCAGGGACCTGCAGGGCCTGTCTCTGCGCAATATCGGTTTTGTCCTGAAAAGAGGAAAAAAGAAGATTTACGAAGGCTTCGGGGAGATGATGTTCACGCATTTCGGCATCACCGGCCCGGTGGTACTGACGGGCAGCACCCGGATCGCGCCCCATCTGAAGAAGGGGCCGGTCAGCTGCGTCATAGACCTGAAACCTGCCCTGAGCGAGTCCGAGCTTGACGCCCGGCTTTTGCGGGATTTTGATAAATACCATCAGCGGCAGATGCGCAACGCGCTGGGGGATCTGCTGCCCTCCAGTCTGATCCCGGTCGTCCTTTTGCTGGCTCAGATCGATCCTTATTTGCCTGTACATGAACTGGACAGGCAGAGCAGGCTTCGGCTTTTGTCTGTGCTCAAGGGCCTGACCATGACGGTGACGGCGCTGAGAGGCTATAATGAGGCTGTGATCACCCAGGGCGGTGTGAATGTCCGGGAGATTCGTCCGGATACCATGGCGTCCCGGAAAAAGACAGGCCTTTATATGGCCGGGGAAATGCTGGATGTTGACGCCGAGACCGGCGGCTTTAATCTGCAGATTGCCTGGTCTACCGCCTGGGCTGCGGGCATAGGTGCCGCCAGAGGCATCTGATCTTTAATGATAAATGAGGAAAATGATTTGAAAGAACCAATGAATGTTTATTTCGTTTCACTGGGCTGTGACAAAAACCTGGTGGATTCGGAAATGATGCTGGGGATTCTGAAAAAGCGAGGCTATCAGCTGACGGATGATGAAAACCTGGCGGATGTGATCGTTGTCAATACCTGTGGTTTTATCCGTGACGCCCAGGAGGAGAGTGTGGAAACGCTGCTGACCATGGCTGAGCTGAAGGCTTCCGGCCGCTGCAGGGTTTTAGTGGCCGCAGGCTGCCTGGCCCAGCGTTTTCAGGAGGATGTCCTGAAGGAGATCCCTGAGATCGATGCCGTGATCGGCACGGCCAGCTGGCAGAAGATCGCCGATACGATCGATCATGTCCTGGCCGGTCAGCGTCAGGCCTGTTTTGATGATCTGAGTCTGATGCCGGTATCGAAAGCGGACAGGGTCATGTCTGTCTGCAGCTACAGCAGTTATCTGAAGATTGCCGAGGGCTGCAATAAAAGATGTACCTACTGTATCATTCCCTTCCTGAGAGGGCCCTTCCGCAGTTATCCTGTGGAATATCTGCTTGATCAGGCGAGGAAGCTGGCTGCGGGCGGCACGAAGGAGCTGATCCTTGTAGCCCAGGAGACGACCGTTTACGGTATCGATCTGGAAGGCCGGAAAATGCTCCCGGAGCTTCTGACAGCCCTATGCCGGATCGAGGGGATCGAGTGGATCCGTCTCCTTTACTGTTATCCTGAGGAGATCACGGAGGAGCTCATCGAGGTCATGGCCCGGGAGCCGAAGATCTGCCACTACCTGGATATGCCTATTCAGCACTGTAATGACAGGATCCTGAAGCTGATGGGCCGGAAAACCAATAAAGAGGAGCTTAAGGGCGTGATTGCCAGGCTGCGCAAGGCCATGCCGGATGTGGCGCTCAGAACCACGCTGATCGCAGGTTTCCCCGGTGAGACCGAAGAGGAGCATGAGGAGCTTCTGGCCTTTATCAGGGAGATTCGCTTTGACCGGCTGGGCGTCTTCACCTATTCCAGGGAAGAGGGGACCAAAGCGGCGGATATGCCGGATCAGGTGCCTGAGGACGTCAAGGTAGCCCGTCAGGCCCGCCTGATGGAGGCCCAGCAGGAAATCGCCTTTGCCCAGGCCGAGGAGATGACCGGCCGTCTGCTCCCGGTGCTTGTGGACGGGCGTCTGCCGGAGTCCGGCATCTATGTGGGACGCACCTACAGGGATGCTCCGGATGTGGATGGTTATGTTTATCTGGATGCTGACGGAGAGCTGATCTCCGGTGATATTGTGAATGTCCGGATCACGGACAGCAACGCTTATGACCTGATAGGAGATGTTGAGTATGAATTTACCGAATAAGCTGACGGTACTCAGGGTCATTCTTGTCCCTGTCTTTGTTGTTTTCTTTCTCGGCGCGGAGAAGTTCGGCCAGTCCTGGCGCTATATTGCCCTGGCTGTCTTCATCGCAGCCAGTCTGACAGATATGCTGGACGGCAAGATCGCCCGGAAATATAATCTGATCACCAACTTCGGGAAATTTATGGACCCGCTGGCGGACAAGCTGCTGGTCTGCACGGCGCTGATCTGCTTCGTGGACCTGCACAGGATCCCAACCTGGATCGTCCTGATCATCATCGGCCGTGAATTTGTGATCAGCGGTTTCAGGCTGGTGGCGGCAGAGGCCGGCAAGGTGATCGCGGCCGGGATCTGGGGCAAGTATAAAACGGCAGTCACCATGGTGACCATCTGTCTGATGATCCCCAATTTCGGCGGTCCTGCTATCTTTGTCCTGGAACAGATCCTGATCTACATCTCCCTGGCCCTCACCGTCATCTCACTGCTGGATTATCTGATCCACAACAAGTCGGTGCTGGATGGTAAAATGTGATTTCACAGGAGTGATGATTTGATGAAATATATCAGAAAGTTCTGCCTGCTTCTGGGTCTTTTCATCCTGCTCAGCCTGGCGGCCTGCACGGGAAGCACGCCGCAGGTTCAGGTGGATACGAAGCTGTCTGTGGACACCTCCTTCAATGGTGAGCGGGAGATGACGGCGACGCTTCCGGCCCGGGTCTTTAAGCGCTTTTACGGGGGAGATGTTGATGCCCTGAAGGAGGTCATCGACAAGTATATCCCCGGCAGTATGTACTGCACCGCGGCCGAAAACAGCGACGGTTCGGTGACCATCACCATGAGGATCGATTTCGCCTCCTTAAAGGAATACCGGAAGAAGATCACGGATATCTGCAGCGGCAATCAGTCGGAGACGAGCATAACCCCGGTGG
>CADAIF010000149.1 GCA_902787905.1 uncultured Lachnospiraceae bacterium | reverse complement strand
GTAAATCATATTTTGAAAATAAAGACGGTCTTTTAAAATCATAAATCCTAACACGTGCATCTTTATTCTTCAAAAACTGTTTGTTTATTTTATCCCATTCATTCTGCTTATTAGCTTCTGCTAACATTTTCTGCACCTCTTCTTCCGTAAGCTCACGTCTTTTAATTTCACCGTTCAAAAGAGAATCCACATCCGTTTCCAGCACCGCCGCAAGATTCGGCAAAATTGCAACATCAGGGCATCCATCCCCGCGTTCCCACTTGCTTACAGCCTTATCGCTAACATTTATCTGCTGTGCAAGCTCCTTTTGAGTCAAACCTTTTTTTGTCCTTAAATACGTTACAAAACATTTTGTTGAAAAAAATTATTAATAATAGTTGCATTTAACTAACCAGTATGGTAAACTGACTTCGTTATTGAGAATAATTCTCTGAATCATTTATTAAAAGAAATCTGAATGGAGAAAAAAGATGACGATCAGAGACTTAAAACCGGGACAGAGCGGGATCATCGAGTCTGTCGGCGGCGAAGGGGCCCTGCGCCAGCATTTTCTGGATATGGGCGTGATTCCGGGCGCAGTGGTTACCGTGATCAAGCTGGCGCCCATGGGGGATCCCATGGAGCTGCGTATTCACGGCTATGAACTGACTTTGCGTCTGGCAGACGCGGAAAAGATCGAAGCAAGACTTACCGAGGCTTTTGCACAGGAAGAGACAGAAGCACACAGAAATAAAGAAGCAGACCACCCGGGTCTGGGCGAGGAAGGCAAATTCCATCCCAGGGGTTCGGGCAATCCTCTGCCGGAGGGAACGCAGCTGACCTTCGCTCTGGTGGGCAACCAGAACAGCGGCAAAACGACCCTGTTCAATCAGCTGACCGGGGCCAACCAGCATGTGGGTAATTTCCCCGGCGTTACGGTAGACCGCAAGGACGGTGTCATCAGGGGTCAGGCAAATACCCTGATCACAGACCTGCCCGGCATCTATTCCATGTCTCCCTATTCCAGTGAGGAGCTGGTATCCAGAAACTTTGTCCTGAACGAAAAGCCCAAGGCCATCATCAATATCGTGGACGCCACCAATATCCAGCGAAACCTCTATCTGACCATGCAGCTGCTGGAGATGGGGATCCCGGTCGTGGTTGCCCTGAACATGATGGATGAGGTCAACGGCAACGGCGGCGCCATTGATGTCAACCGGATGGAGGCCCTTCTGGGAACCCCGGTGGTGCCTATTTCCGCGTCGAAGAATCAGGGCGTGGATGAGCTCGTAGCCCATGCCATGCATATCGCCCGCTATCAGGAGAAGCCCACCCGGCAGGATTTCTGCAGCGCGGAGGACCACGGCGGCGCCGTGCACCGCTGCCTGCATGCCGTGATCCATCTGATCGAGGACCACGCAGAACGTGTGGGGCTGCCGGTCCGTTTCACAGCGTCCAAGCTGATCGAGGGCGACGATCTGATCCTGAATCAGCTGGAGCTGGATCAGAATGAAAAGGAGACCTTAGAGCATATCGTTCTGCAGATGGAAAAGGAGCGCGGTCTGGACCGGAGCGCCGCCATCGCGGATATGCGCTTTGCCTTTATCGGGAAGGTCTGTGACCAGTGCGTCGTCAGGCCAAGGGAGAGTAAGGAGCATGTGCGCAGCCAGAGGATCGACCGGATCCTTACCGGCAAGTACACGGCCATCCCTGTATTTGTGGGCATCATGGCCCTGGTCTTTTACCTGACCTTTAATGTCGTAGGCGCCTGGCTGCAGGACCTGCTGGCTGTGGGCATCGAAGCTCTCACCGGCTGGGTTGACGCAGCCCTGACCGCCGCCAATGTCAATGAGGTCATCCACGGCCTGATCATCAGCGGTATCTTTGAGGGCGTCGGCAGTGTGCTCAGCTTCCTGCCCATCATCGTGACCATGTTCTTCTTCCTGTCCCTGATGGAGGACAGCGGCTATATTGCCCGTGTGGCCTTCTTCATGGACAAGCTCCTGCGCAGGATCGGCCTGTCCGGTCGAAGCATCGTGCCCATGCTGATCGGTTTCGGCTGCACGGTACCGGCCGTCATGTCCACCCGGACACTGCCCAGTGAGCGTGACCGAAGAATGACCATTCTTCTGACACCCTTTATGAGCTGTACGGCCAAGCTGCCGATCTATGCATTCTTTATCAATGCCTTTTTCCCGGCTTACGGCTGGCAGATCATGACAGGTCTTTACCTGCTCGGCATCCTGGTCAGTATCCTGGTGGCCCTGCTCTTTAAGAATACGATGTTCAAGGGCGAGGCCGTGCCCTTCGTGATGGAGCTGCCCAACTATCGTATGCCCAGCCTGCGGAATGTTCTTCAGCTGCTCTGGGAAAAGGCCAAGGATTTCCTGCAGAGAGCCTTCTCTGTCATCCTGATCGCGACCATCGTGGTATGGTTCCTCGGTAGCTTTGATTTCCATTTCAATCTGGTGGAGAATTCCCACGAAAGCATCCTGGCCCTTGTCGCCGGCATCCTGGTGCCCCTTTTCAGACCCATCGGTCTGGGCGACTGGCGCATCGTCACCTCTCTGCTCAGCGGCTTCATGGCCAAGGAGAGCGTGGTTTCCGTGCTGGAGGTTCTTTTCGGCACCGAGGGCGGCGTCACCGTGATGATGAGCTCTGTCTCGGCCGCGACCCTTCTGGTCTTCAGCCTTCTTTACACGCCCTGTGTGGCAGCCATCGCTTCTATTAAAAGAGAGCTGGGCGGCCGCTGGGCTGCGACACTTGTTCTCTGGCAGTGCCTGATCGCCTGGGCGGCGGCTCTGATCGTCCGTCTGATCAGCATGGCCGTCGGTTTGGGGTAAATATCATGAACATCTGGGAGTCAGATGCACAGGGACCGGAGAAGCGGTAAGGCCTGCTCATCCTGCGGGGGGAGCTGCAGTGGATGCAGCCATGCCTGCACCGGGAGGAAGAAGGATACGAGGCTGTGAATCCTGTGGGGGATGCTTTACAGAGCAGCCCCCTTTTTTGGCAGCCCGGCTCCGACGGATAAAATGACAGAAAATTTAAAAAATCACAAAAAGATTATTGACAAATGGACAGACCGTGCTATAATAGAGTCAAGAAAGATAGATATGGAGAAAAGAAAACAGAAAAATAAAAGAGAGAAAGAGGTGAGTCCGAAGTACAGTTAAACTGGTTGTTCTTTTGAAAGAAACCCGGAAACTCATTGAAAAGGCATTCTAAGAGGTAAATACCAATGCACAACGAAATCAATTGAATAGCCATCTGACGATTGGAGAATATCACGTCAGATGGCTTTTCTTTTTGTCTGTAAATGCTTGATATTTACTTATGTTTTGGCTATACTTTGGGTAAGAGGTATCTGCAGATCATACGGTTTCACAGGCAAATCCCGCGGGCGGGATTTGAAATAAAGGAGACAAGGGGTTATGCTTAAAAATCTGAAATGGCATGAGATCATCTACAGTCTGATCCTGATCGCGGCCGGTGCGGCCATGATTCTTTATTCGGCTGAAATGGAAAAACTGTTCGCCAGGGGCGTGTGCATCGTCCTGATCGTTGTCGGCATTCTGCTCATTCTGGGGCACATCCTCCGCAGGCAAATGACCATCGACAGCTATCATTTCATGATCGGCGTGGTGCTGATCGCTGCGGGCGTTTATTTCTTCTTAAACCCGACCATGCTCTCATCAAATATGTACAGGCTGCTGTCCCTGATTATGGTCATGAGCGGCGTCTTTAAGCTGCAGCGGGCGATCGATCTGAAAAAAATGCACTTCGGCAGCTGGGTGCCGGTGGCTATCCTGGCCCTTCTGGGTATTCTTGTGGGTCTGGTGACCTTCCTGAATCCTGATTTCTTAAGCAAAATGGTCATGACCCTTCTGGGCGGCGGTCTGATCTACAACGGGGCTTCGGACTTTTTGACCACACTGCTGACATCTTCCCGCTACGGCAAGTACTGTGTGGACGGTGCCGCGGAAGATTTATCCGATGATTTCTTCGCTGACGGATCCTCTGCAGGATCGGCATCAGCTTATACGACTTATGATGCATCTGCCGGCCAGAGCAGCACATCTGCGGATGGCGGCGAGAGCGGCTGGAAGGAGACAGAACTGTAGTGACAGCAAAGGAACCCAGTGTTTTTCGTCAAGGCTTCAAGGACGGACTGCCTATAGGAATCGGCTACTTTTCAGTAGCCTTTTCTTTTGGCATCGCGGCCGTGTCATCGGGGATCTCCTGGTGGCAGGCGGTCCTCATCTCTTTTACCAACCTGACATCTTCCGGACAGTTCGCAGGCATCGGCCTGATCGCCTCCTTCGCTTCTTATATTGAGATGGCCCTGACAGAATTCGTCATCAACATGCGTTATACCCTCATGGGCATCTCTCTGTCCCAGAAGCTTTCACCCGCTTTTAAGATGCCTTTTAAGCTGACTCTGGGTCACTGCAATACGGACGAGATCTTCGCTGTGGCCATGAGCCGGCAGGGAGAGGTTTCGCCCGCCTATATGGGCGGCCTGTCCATTCTGCCCTATGTCGGCTGGACCGGCGGAACCCTGGCCGGGGCAGTGCTGGGCAATATTCTGCCCTTTTCCCTCAGTCAGGCGCTGGGCATCATGATCTACGGCATGTTCATGGCGATCATCATCCCCGCCGCCCGCAGGGAAAGGCCGGTTTTGTTTGTGGTTCTGACATCGGTGATCATCAGCTGTATCATTTACTTTGTACCGGCGTTCAGCTTTATTACATCGGGCTTTTCCATTATTATCTGCGCCGTGGCGGCTTCCGCGCTGGCGGCATGGCTGCACCCGGTAGAAGGGGAGGTGGCAGATGAAACATAATTACTGGATCTATCTCCTGATCATGTTCGGGGTCACTTATCTGACCCGTGTGGCACCCCTGGTCATCTTCAGGAAAAAGATACAAAGCCGTTTTATCCGTTCTTTTCTTTATTATATTCCCTACGCGGTCCTGGCAGCCATGACCTTTCCGGCGGTCTTCTTCGCTGCGGGCAGTGTACCGGCAGCCGCGGCCGGTGTGGCAGCGGCAGTGATCGCGGCCCTGATGGGTGGCAGTCTCTTTACAGTGGCCGTGACGGCCAGTGCGGTAGTCTATGTCGTTTCTTTGCTGATATGAGAAGAGAATCTTAATTTTTGATAAAGGAATGCGGCAGGGACTTGACGTTTTGCATTTTGTTTAGTATATTTGCAAAAAGACGTTTATTTCAGTTGATATAGGAGGTTCAGTATGAAATTACCCAAACTGCTGCTTATGGCGGCGGTCCTGACAATGGGTCTTCTGACAGGCTGTGAAAGCAGTTATCCTGCAGCTGAGACGCATGCGACAGAAACTGTGCAGGAGACGGAAACAGAGACGGATACCGTTCTTGAAACGGTGCCGGAAACCGTCATGGAGACCACAGGCCAAACCGTTTCAGGCAGTGCCGGACGGGAGCTGGCCGTATTTGAAAGCAGCGAAAACTATACGATCCAATATGACGACACCTTATTTGAAGCTGACCAGGCCGGCGGTTTCGATGAGCTTGTCTATAAGCAAAAGGCTTTTTCCTCCAGTCCCCTGGTATTTTTCGCAGCCATACGCCTCAGACCTGAGGAAGTTACGGAAGTGACGGAGGAAATCTTCGGTGAGGATGCGCAGGAAGTGACGATCGGAGCCGAGGCCTATCCGGCGCTGGCCCTGATCAGTGCTGAGGAGGATGAAAAAGGAAAACTGGAGCATGACCAGTATCTGGTCCTTCAGGAGAATGGGGAAGCCCTTTTCTTTGAACTGCAGTGGTATGAGTATCCGGATGAACCGAATATGAAGGATGAAATGCAGAGAATGCTGGATTCTCTCATGATCCTGCCTGCTAATGCGTCAGAGTCTTCGGAAACAGCCATTCCTGAAACGGCCGTTCCTGAAACCGTCAAGCCGGCATCGGGAGATTGACGGCCCGGTCATTATCGGTTATAATAACGAAGAAGTGATGCGGATGAACCGCATTCAAAGCCGAAAAAACGAAAACATCATATAGCTGATCAAGAGAATGAAACTCTTGTCTGCCCGGATATGGGCAGGCAGGAGTTTTTGTGCATTTAAGGAGTCAAACTGTCATGTCAAAGCTGTTAAAGGATATCGAACACTACTGGACAGACCGCGCGGAGGGCTACTCCCGTGTCAATCAGGAGGAGCTGGCAGGCGGCCAGAAGGCGGTCTGGCTGTCGGTGCTGCAGAACTATCTGCCGGACGCGGACCGGGATCAGGTCAGGGTTCTGGATATTGGTACCGGCCCCGGTTTCTTTGCCATCATCCTGGCAGGGCAGGGCTATGATGTGACCGCTGTGGACTACACGGAGGAGATGCTACATCAGGCCAGAGCCAATGCCGGCCCCCTGTCGGACAGAATCTGCTTTAAGCGGATGGATGCCCAGAACCTGGATCTGGAAGATGATCAGTTTGACCTGATCGTCAGCCGCAATGTCACCTGGAATCTGGAGGATCCGGCCAGGGCCTACAAGGAGTGGCTCAGGGTGCTGAAACCCGGCGGCAGGATGCTGAACTTTGACGCGAACTGGTATCATCATCTCTTTGATGAGGAAAAACGGGCTGCCTATGAGGCGGACCGGCAGCGGACGGCCTGTGAGGGTGTCTTTGATGAATATGCCTGTACCGATATCGACGCAATGGAAGCCATTGCGAGAAAAGTGCCGCTGAGCCGGACAGACCGGCCGGGCTGGGACAAACATGTCCTGACTTCCATGGGGGCCTTAGTGGAAGCGGATGAACAGATCTGGCAGAAGGTCTGGGATGATCATGAAAAGGTCAATTATGCCTCTACACCGATGTTTCTGGTCACCTGCATCAAGTCGGCCGCGGCCGGCGGGCGTATGTAAACTGTATTAAAGGGATCCGCAGTTTTTCGGGGCGGAATGGGAGCCGCCCGGAGTCTGCGGATCTTTTGCGGTTCTGTATCGGAATGGGAACAAGTTCCGTGGCCTTTTTTGTTGACAAATGACCCTGATATTTGTATGATGTGGGAAAAGAAAAAATCCGGCCGTTTTCCTGTGCGATGTCTGGTCGGAAAGAGAGAGAAGGAACTGAAATGGAAAAGTTTAAGGCCTTCCTGAAAAGGAAGAACGTAGTTATCTCACCGAAACGGTATGGTATCGATGCCCTTGGCGCTATGGCGCAGGGTCTTTTTGCCTCTCTGCTGATCGGCACGATCATCAGTACCCTGGGCAATCAGCTGGGCATTGAAGTGCTGACCACCATCGGCGGTTACGCCTCCAAGGCCACAGGCGCGGCAATGGCCATCTCCATCGGCTACGCCCTGCAGTGTCCCCCGCTGGTCCTGTTCTCCATGGCGGCGGTCGGCATGGCCGGCAATGAGCTGGGCGGTGCAGGCGGTCCGCTGGCGGTTCTGGTCGTATCTATTTTCTCCGCCGAGTTTGGTAAGATGGTCTCCAAAGAGACGAAGATCGATATCATCGTGACGCCCTTTGTTACGATTTGTGTGG
>CADAIF010000148.1:4724-5806 GCA_902787905.1 uncultured Lachnospiraceae bacterium | reverse complement strand
CATTGCTCATGGACAGCTTGAGATAGAGTCCGTCCTTTGTCTGCAGGACCAGCTGGTCGTAGGCCTCCACGGCGCAGACCGTGATCAGACGGTCATCCTCCGCCATCTTGGTGGCAGTGATGGTACGCTTGCTGACCACATCGAACTCCGTACCCGGCACGATCTTGACCATACCGCTTTCTGTGACGAAGAGGATTCTGGCGGCCGGAAGGGCAGCCATGTCACAGATCTGGACGATGTTTTCGCCGGCACTGTCGTAGTTGCACAGATTATCCAGCGGCACACCCTTGTCCCTGAAACGGCCGAAGGGGATATCCGTGGCCTTGACGATATGCATACGGCCGGTATCGGTGAAGATGGCCAGACGGCCCTCGCTCATGGAATCGATGACGAAGCGGTTCTCGGAGACGGCAGCCTCCTGATTCCGCTCGAAGGTGGGCCTGTCCACAGACCGGATATAGCCGAAACGGTCGATCAGCATGACCACCGGGATCTCATCCGGCTTTTTCTCCTCGTAGACCACCTCGGCGGCATTCTCAATGCCGGTGCGTCTGGGCCTGGCGTAGGATCTGGCGATCTTGTCCAGCTCACGGATGATGACCCTGGACATGCTGTCATGATTTTCAAGGATATCCTTGTACTCGGCGATCCGTTTTAAGGTCTCATCATGCTCCTTGATCAGAGCCTCCAGCTCCAGACCGATCAGCTTGTAGAGACGCATTTCCAGAATGGCATTGGCCTGAGCCAGAGTGAAATTCAGCTGGGAAGCCATTTTCTCAGACTTTTTGGTCTTGAAACGGATGCCCTCCGTTTTACCCTGAGTCAGACAGTCCCTGGCCTGATTGATATTTTTGCTGCCCCGGAGGATCTCGATGATCAGGTCGATGATATCACAGGCCCGGATCAGACCCTCCTGGATCTCGGATTTTTCCAGATCCTTCTTCAGCAGGGTCTGATACTTGCGGGTACAGATCTCAAACTGGAAATCCAGGAAATATTCGATACACTGACGCAGACCCAAAGTTTCCGGACGGCCGTCAGCAATCGCCAGCATGTTGACACTGAAGGTATCCTCCAGACGG
>CADAIF010000148.1:0-4706 GCA_902787905.1 uncultured Lachnospiraceae bacterium | reverse complement strand
GTCTTTTTATAAAGCAGGGCCAGAAGATTATCGATATCCGCGGACCGGCGCAGTTCCAGGACGATACGGATCCCTTCCTTGGAGGACTGGTTGGAGATGTCCACGATATCCGTGGTCTTCTTGGACTCGACCAGGGCCGCCACATCATTCAGGAACTTGCCGATACCCGCACCGATCATGGTGTAGGGGATCTCGGTGATGACCAGACGCTTTTTGCCGCCCTTGACATCTTCAATTTCCACACGGCCGCGCAGCTTGATCTTACCCGTGCCGGATTCATAGATGGCCGGCAGGTCATCCTTATTAATAACGATGCCGCCGGTGGGGAAATCCGGCCCCTTGACATATTTCATCAGATCCGTGCTGGTGAGTGAATCATCCTTCATGTAGGCCTTGACGGCAGCGACCACCTCGCCCACATTGTGGGGCGGCGTACTGGTGACCATACCGACGGCGATGCCATCCGACCCGTTGATCAGGAAATTGGGCAGGCGGACCGGCAGGACCACCGGCTCCTTTTCGGTTTCGTCAAAGTTGGGGATGAAATCCACAACATCCTTATCCAGATCAGCCAGGAATTCCTCCTGGGTGACCTTCTGCAGGCGGGCCTCCGTGTAACGCATGGCGGCGGCACCGTCACCCTCGATGGAACCGAAGTTGCCGTGGCCGTCCACCAGCGGCATGCCCTTTTTGAAATCCTGAGCCATGACCACCAGGGCCTCGTAGATGGAAGAGTCCCCGTGGGGATGGTATTTACCCATGGTATCCCCCACGATACGGGCGCACTTCCTGTAGGGCTTGTCCCAGCGGATGGCCAGCTCGTGCATATCGTAAAGTGTGCGCCGCTGAACGGGCTTGAGGCCGTCACGGATGTCCGGCAGGGCGCGGGAGACGATGACGCTCATGGCGTAATCGACATAGGACTTCTGCATGATCTCCGCGAAGTCCGAATGCAGGATCTGTTCCTGTATCATGCGGCAGCCTCCTTAAATATCCAGCTCCGCGTCATGCGCGTGCTGGTAGATAAAAGCCTTGCGGGGCGGAACGTCCGGCCCCATAAGAAGACCGGTGATCTCAGATGCCAGACGGGCGTCGTCGATCTCCACCTTTTTGAGCAGGCGGGTTTTCGGATCCAGAGTGGTTTCCCAGAGCTGCTGGGCATCCATTTCGCCAAGACCCTTGTAACGCTGCAGGGTAAAGCTGCCCTTGTGGGTACGGCGGTAGCGCTCGAGCGCCTCATCATCGTAAAGATATTCCTCCCTGCCCCTGGCCGGCATGGCCTTGTAGAGCGGCGGCATGGCGATGTAGACATGGCCTTCGAAGATCAGCTCCGGCATAAAACGGTAGAAGAGGGTCAGCAGGAGGGTGCAGATATGGGCACCGTCCACATCGGCATCGGCCATGATGACGATCTTGTCATAACGGAGCTTGCTGATGTCGAAATCATTGCCGTATCCCTCGGAGAAGCCGCAGCCAAAGGCGTTGATCATGGTCTTGATCTCCGCATTGGCCAGGACCTTGTCGATGCTGGCCTTTTCCACATTGAGGATTTTGCCGCGGATGGGCAGGATCGCCTGAAAATGACGGTCCCTGGCTGTCTTGGCGGAGCCGCCGGCGGAATCACCCTCGACGATGAAGATCTCACAGACCGAGGGATCCCGGCTTTCACAGTTGGCCAGCTTGCCGTTGGAATCAAAGGAAAACTTCGGTTTGGACAGAAGATTACTCTTGACCCGCTCCTCGCTGCGGCGGATCCTGGCTGCCTTCTCGGCACTGGATAAAACCGCCTTCAGGGCATCCAGATTTTTGTCGAAATAGCGGACCAGCTCATCACTGACGATCTGAGCCGTGGCCTTGGCCGCGTCCTGATTATCCAGCTTGGTCTTGGTCTGACCCTCAAAACGGGGGGCCGGATGCTTGATGGAGATGACGGCGGTCATGCCGTTACGGATATCCGTGCCGGTAAAGTTGGCGTCCTTCTCCTTTAAAATACCCAGCTCCCGGGCGTAGGTATTCATGATCTGGGTGAAGGCGGTCTTGAAACCTGTGATATGGGTACCGCCCTCAGCATTATAGATGGTATTGCAGAAACCCAGCACGTTCTCATGGAATTCATTGATGTACTGGAAGGCGCCCTCCACGGCAATGCCCTCAGATTCACCCTTGAAGGTGACCACATCGTGCAGGGGTTCCTGATTCTTGTTCAGGTCCCGGATGAAGCCCGCCAGACCGTCCGGCTCATGGAAGGTCTCCTCCACAGCGGGTTCCACACGTTCATCCCGGTAAAAGATCGTCAGACCGGGATTCAGATAGGCCGTCTCATGCAGACGGCTCATGATCTCATCCTCCTTGAAATTGGTCTTTTCAAAGATTTCCGGATCCGGCAGGAAGGAGATGGTCGTGCCGGTCTCCCTGCTTTTGCCGATGACCGGGAGAAGACCGCCCTCCAGCTCGATGGCCGGGATGCCCCGGTTGTAACGGTCATGATAGATGAGCCCGCCCCGGCGGACAGTGACGTCCAGCCAGACGGAAAGGGCGTTGACCACGGAGGAACCGACACCGTGGAGACCGCCGCTGGTTTTATAGACGGAATCGTCAAATTTACCGCCGGCGTGCAGGGTCGTAAAGACCAGACGCTCGGCGGAAATGCCTTTGCTGTGCATGTCGACCGGAATACCCCGGCCGTTGTCAGAGACGGTCGCCGACCCGTCCCGCTTTAAAGTGACGCGGATCTCACTACAGAAACCGGCCAGATGCTCATCGACCGCATTGTCCACGATTTCGTAGATCAGGTGGTTGAGACCCTTCCTGGAGACGCTGCCGATATACATACCGGGTCTTTTCCGGACAGCTTCAAGTCCCTCCAGTACGGCGATGCTGCTGGCATCATAGTCTGCCTGTTTTGCCATGCCTCTTATCCTTTCGTTCTCGTATACATTTAAATAAGAATATTCACAGTAGTTTATCTTATACCAAATCCGCTGTTTCTGTCAAGAGAGTCGAATATATGTTCGAAAATTTATTTTAGTGTTGAATTTGAATTTGATATCCGATATAGTATAGTAGGATAGCAGGCGCAAGTGACAGCCTGCAGGAAAGGAACTTCAAATGATCAGAATAGGTATGCTTACCAGCGGCGGCGACTGCCAGGCCCTCAACGCGACTATGAGAGGCGTCGCCAAAACGCTTTATAATCTTGACCCTGAAACACAGATCTTCGGCTTTGAGGAGGGCTATCGCGGCCTCATGTACGGAGACTATCGTCTGATGAAACCCTCTGACTTCTCCGGCATCCTCACCGTGGGCGGCACCATTCTGGGATCTTCCCGCCAGCCTTTCAAGCAAATGCGGGTGCCCGGCGAGAACGGTTTTGACAAGGTGGAGGGCATGAAGGCCACCTACCGTAATCTCAAGCTGGACTGCCTGGTCATCCTGGGCGGCAACGGCACACAGAAAACGGCGAATCTTCTGAGTGAGGAAGGTCTGAACGTGGTCTCCCTGCCCAAGACCATCGATAATGATATATACGGAACCGATATGACCTTCGGTTTCCAGAGCGCGGTGGATATCGCCACCCAGGCCATCGACTGCATCCATACCACAGCGGCCTCCCACGGACGTGTTTTCATCGTGGAGCTTATGGGCCACAAGGTGGGCTGGCTGACGCTGCACGCAGGCATCGCCGGCGGCGCGGACATCATCCTGCTTCCGGAGATCCCCTATGATCTGGGGTCGGTCATTCAGGCCATCAAGCGCAGGGACAAGGCCGGCAAACGCTTCAGTATCCTGGCAGTGGCGGAAGGCGCCATCTCCAGGGAGGACGCGGCCCTTTCCAAAAAGGAATATCAGAAAAAGCTGGCGGCCAGCAGGTATCCGTCGGTGTCCTACGAGCTGGGCGACCAGATCCGTATCGCACTGAATAAGGATGTGCGTATCGTGGTGCCGGGCCATACCCAGAGGGGCGGCAGTCCGGATCCCTATGACCGCGTTATCTCCACAAGGCTGGGATCGGCGGCGGCCCGCATGATCCTGAACGGGGAGTTCGGCTGCATGGCGGCCCTCAGGGGCGGCCAGGTCGTTGCCGTACCCCTGAGTGAGGTGGCCAGCAGGCTGAAAACCGTGGATCCAATGTCAGATATTATCAGTCAGGCCAGGGATCTGGGCATCAGCTTCGGCGACGAATTATAAAAACAGTTCAGGCCCTTTTGGGCTTTGGAATTTGAAAAGACAGGAGCATCGTACATGGCGTATCAGGCATTATACAGGAAGTGGCGGCCGTCCACATTTGAGGAGGTCCGCGGACAGGACCATATCGTGACGGCGCTGAGCAATCAGGTCCGTATGGACAGGATCGGTCACGCCTACCTGTTCTGCGGGACCCGGGGCACCGGTAAAACGTCGGTGGCCAAGATCTTTGCCAAGGCTGTCAACTGTGAGCACCCGGTGAACGGGAGTCCCTGCAACGAATGTCCTTCCTGCAGGGCGGTGAATGAGCAGCGGTCCATCAATGTGGTGGAGATCGATGCTGCCTCCAATAACGGCGTGGACAATATCCGTGAGATCCGTGAGGAAGTGGCCTACCGGCCTTCGGAGGGGCGTTACCGGGTCTATATCATCGATGAGGTGCATATGCTGTCCATCGGTGCCTTCAACGCGCTGCTGAAAACCCTGGAGGAACCGCCCTCCTACGTGATCTTTATCCTGGC